>CADCTM010000163.1 GCA_902805485.1 uncultured Coleofasciculus sp.
ATAAGTCTTTCGTGTTACTGTCTGTTTTTTGGTATCCGCAAGGTTTCCCGCATCAGCATTTCCCTCACTGTAACCAAACACGATCGCTTCTCCCAACCATCCTTGACAAAAAGCAAAACATCTGCATCAAATCTTAAGTAAAAATACGCGATAAAAAATTGCCGACTGACTGCTGTAAACTATTGCGTAGCCCAAGAACCTCCTGAAACTTTGCGTGCAAGACAGACTTAATCAACCCTCCAAACCGCCTCAGCAATTGCCCAATCAGCGGTGGCAAATTGCACCGTCTCAGACCATCCAAGCTGCCCAACTAGCACAAGCCACAGGACTTTCACCGATTTTGGGTCAGGTGCTGCTTAACCGAGGCATCGAGACACCCGAACAAGCACAGGTATATCTTTATCCAGAATCTCAGGTGATGCCCGCACCGCTTGATGAATTTCCGGACTTGGCGATTAGTATAGAAATACTCAAAGAAGCGATCGCAAATGGTGACAAAATCACCATCTGTGGAGACTACGACGCCGATGGTATGACGAGTACGGCATTGTTACTGAGAGCATTACGCCATTTCGGGGCGGATGTAGATTATGCCATTCCCAGCCGCATGAAAGATGGCTATGGCATCAATCAGCGAATTGTTGAGGAGTGTGCGGAGGAAGGTGTATCACTGATTTTAACAGTTGATAATGGCATTTCAGCCCACGCAGCGATCGCCAGAGCCGTAGAACTAGGCATCACAGTAATCATTACAGACCACCACGATCTGCCCCCCGAACTGCCTGAAGCTGATGCAATTCTTAACCCTAAACTTATTGATGATTCCTCACCTTATCGGGGTGTTGCAGGTGTCGGCGTTGCTTATATTTTAGCTGTCACTCTTGCTCAAGAATTGGGTAAGATTCAAGGATTAACTTCTCAACTTTTAGAGTTATTTACTTTAGGAACCATCGCCGACTTAGCCCCTTTAACAGATATTAACCGCCGCTGGTTGAAGCGAGGCTTACGTTTATTACCTCAGTCTGAACTTGCTGGGGTTCAGGCATTAATTCAGATGTCTGGAGTCAGCGAAGACCAAAAAGCGATGAAGCCAGAAGATATAGGCTTTAAGCTAGGACCGAGAATTAATGCGATCGGTCGGATATCAGACCCTCAAATTGTCATCGAACTGCTAACCACAACTGATCAAGGGGTAGCGCTGGAACGGGCGATGCAGTGCGAACAAATTAACCAAAAGCGTCAACAACTATGCGAAGAAATTGAACAAGAAGCGATCGCATTTATTGAACAAAGTCACCTCGATTTGCAACAACAGCGTGTCTTAGTGATTGTTCAACCCAATTGGCATCACGGCGTTATTGGCATTGTTGCCTCTAGATTAGTGGAACGCTACGGTGTCCCCGTATTCATCGGCACATACGAAGATGAAGACCACAATCACATCCGAGGTTCAGCAAGAGGAATTCCTGAATTTAACATCTTTGAAGCCTTACAGTTTTGCCAAGATTTATTAGGAAAATTTGGCGGACACAAAGCAGCAGGCGGGTTTTCCTTCGCTACCAAAAACTTAGAATCATTTCGCGATTCCCTGAGTATTTTTGCCCATCAGTGCTTAAATCCCGAACACCTCAAGCCGCTTATTTCAATTGATGCTCAGGCTGATTTCAGCCAAATTAATTCTCACCTCTATCAACAAATTGATGCTCTCCATCCCTGCGGCATTGGTAATCCAGACCCAGTATTTTGGACGCCTAATGTTAAAGTTGTCGAGCAAAAAATTGTGGGTAAGGGACATCTCAAACTTACCCTGATTCAGGAGAACCAACCGCATAAAATTACAGCCGTTGCTTGGCGTTGGGGCGAATATTTTCCGCTGCCGCAGCGAGTGGACATCGCCTACAAACTGCGCGAAAATACTTGGAATGGTAATACAGCGGTTGAATTGGAGTTAGTCGGCATTCGCCTAGCAACGTTTACTCCTTCACCTGTGAAAAAAGCCGAGTTTGAACACAACAAACGCCGTTACAATTGCAGTCTTGATCAGGCGTTAAATGAATTAAGAATTAGAAATTCCGAAGGAAAAGTCCTGGCGATTCAGAAAGGACAACGAATTGGGCTTTTGGGATTTAAACGCGAAGATGCTAGGGAGGTCGATGTTACCCAACCTCACTATTATCAACTGATTAAAGCAGCAACTAGTGCCCTGGCAGTTGTAGAGACGTAGTAGGCTACGTCTCTAAGTTAGATACTCAAAGGTCGCCTTTAAGAGCCGCCAAGGCGAAAATTACAATTGGACCCGACAGCACAACCGCCGCCAGCATCGTTAGTTGAGCCACGACTTCCCAATTGATGTTACCTAAAAAGCTTAAATCCATTTGTCCTCCAAAATTGACAGCGCGAATTTGCTGCCGAAACTTACATAAAAATTATCGCTTAGATCTTATCGGCTTATTTCCCCTATGTTTTAATAAATTTTACAAAAATCTACAAAAAGTAATAAAAACGGACAGAGCCTTTGCCATAGACAAAACTCGTTAAGCTTAAAAAGCAAGAAACTTTGAGGTTTTGTTGAAAGTAATGACAACTTGGCGTTGTGTAAAGCAATGTGGTGCGTGCTGTAATCTTGACCCAGCCGATCGTCCAGACTTGGATAAGTATCTTTCCCCAGAAGAATTTGAGCTTTATCTGAGTATGGTGGGGAAAGATGGGTGGTGTATAAATTTTGATCACACTACTCGTGAATGCCAAATTTACGATGTTCGCCCTCGCTTCTGCCGCGTTGAAGCAGAGGTCTTTCAGGAGATGTTTGGGGTAGAAGCAGCAGAGGTAAATGACTTTGCAATTGACTGCTGTCGCCAGCAGATAGAGGGAGTTTATGGCGATCGCAGTTTGGAAATGTTACGTTTTGACCAAGAAATTGGTGCAGTCTGAAAAACGCCAAGTCACTGCACCATCACTGGCACAGGTAGAGGTTGAAACAACGCTAAGAAATCAGCTCTTTTTTGTACTGGGTCAAGATTTCCTGTAACAAAAGCAGCAGACGCATATCTTGCCCCTGGTAGTTGAGTAATTTGCCACTTTTGAGCAATAAATTCCGGTGTCAACTGAGCCTCATTCGCGTAGACATGATGCCCATATATCAAGCGGAGAAAGGACAGCGTGGTGTTGAGTTTGTAGAGCGCTTGACCTAAGATAGGCGATCGCACAATCTACCTCACCATACCCGATACCTGCGACTTTGCCCCCATTGTTGGTAAAGGTCCGCGCCAAGTCGGTGCAACCAACACAATCTTGCTTACCGCTTGCGGCAGTTTTTGCGCTAATTGCATCACATAGCCCGCTGCATGACCCGCCGCGATGAGCGCCGTTGGACTCTCCAAAATCTCCCGCACAAAATCTTGCAAAAACTGCTGATACAATGCACGTCGGTAATCTACTGCTGGACGTTCCGACTGCCAAAACCCAGGCCAATCCAACGTCACAATCTTAAACTGAGGCGATAAGCGTTCTGCGATTCCACGCATTTCGCCCCGACTAGAAACGGGGCTAAAAGCTGGCAATAGTAAAACAGGAGTTCCTTCTCCCAGCGTTTCATAAACCACCGTCGCTGGTTGCCCTTCCCAACTCCACAGATACTGTTTTACAGCTCCCCCAGTTAATACTGGTTGGCTTGAAGTTGATTGAGTTGATGCCTATATCACATCCTGGTTTTTTAATACCATAACTCTGAGTAATTATTATAATTATTGACAATTAAACGGTTCGTTTAACTGCCTTCAAGTACTCGGTTAACGATGACAACTGTTTTGAAGTTTAGTAGTATCCAACGCCTAACACGCGCTCCCCTAGCCTGAATCCAGTTGAGCCTAATCTTGAAGCAAGAATAGAGTCTATGTTTATTTTAATAGTTTAGGCTTGCCACGGGGAATTTCTGCCTTAGTAACGCACCATACGAAGGTTTGAGACTTTAGTTAAGTTGAATTACTTATTAAAGTTTAGGAAAAGTATACAGCAAGAGAATAAAAGACTTGATGAAGTTACGAAGCTTCTCGCTCATTAATTGGGCAGAATATCAACAATAAAGATATAGCTTAAAAACTTAAGAATCCGAGGTTTACGAGCAATTGTTTCCAAGTATACAAGGTTGCTTTTTTCGGTTTTACCACTATTGCGGTATTAGGGTTGATGTGCCATACTCTTATTAACTCCAGTATTCCGACCAAATTAAAGTAAATTATATTTGGTTGACAATTAGCCGTAGCGTTTGGCTATAGA
>CADCTM010000164.1 GCA_902805485.1 uncultured Coleofasciculus sp.
ACAAGCACTGGATGCTTACCTGGGGTGGCGGCTACGGCAAGGGCTGACCACTTAGCTAGACTCCCCCCTGTTTCTCACCTGCTCGAACAACAGCAAAGGGCAGCGATTGAGCTACTGGGGCATCTACAAGTCTATTGAGGAGCTAGCAGCGCTGGCGGGGGTAGAAGACAGCCACCCGCACCGGCTACGGCACACCTTTGCGACCAAGCTGGTGATGAAGGGGATGGACACGATGTTGGCGCGGCAGCTGACCCGGCACAAGTCTGAATCAAGGGTTCTGTTGCAAAAACTTTCTCAAACGTTAAATACGGTGCTTTATTCAGCACGTTTCAACGCTACAGATAGTGCTTCTCCAATTTTTTGCAACAGAACCGTCAAAGCTGTTGCATGATGGTTGAGCGGCGCGATCGCTAACACAAGCTGCGTCCTGCCCGTTACTTATTTCTTCAAACTGTAGTTTAGGCTGCGTTCAACACTTTACGAAACACAACTTTGTCATAGCCTGCAGCGTAGAAGTCTCGGATGCGAGCTTCTTCCTCATAGCCACACTTGTGGTAAAACGCCTGTGTACGTTCTAGACTCGATGACGTTTCCACCAGTAGAATGCGCCCGCCCTGCGCCGTCAACGTTTGTTCAACATAGCGCAACAGTTTCGCACCGCGTCCTTGTCTCTGGCAATCAGGTCGGATGGCAATCAGTTGCAAGTTCCACGTCTGATCGGTCATCCGTTCCGGCTCACAGTAGGCTACCCCCATGGGTCCATCTATGTCATCGTCATCCGTGACCCAGAAGCAATCAGCTTTGCCGTCTCGTAGAGAATTGCTGTCGCCGTTGCTGTTAAGGTAGTCAGCCAGCATTTTGCCAAGCTCTTCAAGCTCGTCTGGCTGGAACTCAATCGCGGCACCGGCTACGGCAATCAGAGCAGTCATGTCATCGGGTGCAGTTAGTCGAATCATCGTAAACTCCAGTGTTTTAGATCAGTAGGTTGTCATACATTGATGGCTTAAAGGCTAACCGTTGGTAACAGCATTCCTCTTTAAACTGCAACGAGGTCATGAGGATGCTGTTTCTAAATTTGTCGCCTACAAATTTCATTGACTACAGGTTGTCACCCCTGCTTTGCATCGTTAAGAACGAAATAAATTGCAGCGAATCTGTTTGCGCTCTCTTTAGTAATGACTTCTCGAAGTGGCATCGATCGCCCCGTTCTCACAACAGAACCTTGCCAAACAAATTGGTTATTTTGCCAACCAGATGAAGTTAGGTTCAGTGAATTGCCATTGCCAACTACAACTGAGCGTACGAAACGTTTTGCAGCAGTATCGTAACCTAGAAAATCTCGCGAGATTACAGGTTGAGAATTTGTTGCTGATGGCATTTCCTCGGCATAGCCAATAAACCAAAAGCCATTGAGATCACGCTCGACTTTCCAGGTTAAAGCCACGGATTCAGAAGTCCCTGCAGTCGGTTGTTCACAACGCCAAACTCCCTGGAAATACACAAGTTGCTCAAGCTCAGGTGGTAGACCGAAAGACTGAGGAGATGTAGGCGAGAGTGCTGTTAAACTTACGAATCCTACGCTGAGCGCATAGAGACAGCGTTGCAGCAGCTTTGAACATTTCACGCTTCTAGCTCCCTTTTCTTCCAGTTCCACCATTTCAATACCTCTGGGTTGTGGTTGGTGGTAGAGGCAAAATAGACGGCACAACGAAACGTGTAGAGTACGCACGGATCAATCTCAACACCACTAAGTTGGCAAAGGTCGTTAAAGAGGGCTTGGGGCGATCGATCCTTTAAGTCAGATACTTGCCAAATGCCAAGGAGATATAGATCCTTTGCCAGAGAAAAGCCAATGCCAGGAATTGCCTGGAGAGGTTTGATGCTTTCTGAAGATATCGCTGCCCTGAGTTTGGCGTGATGCGGTAGGGGGTAGGTCATGGTACAGGAGTTTCTACTTCAAGAAAGGTTCCGATTAGAAATGAGTTTGGCGGGCTAATTGAAAACTGAGCATTCTTCGGTTATTATGTTGGTTAACCCACCAAAAGTCAACTGAATTTATGACTGATGCCCAAAAGTAATAAGCGTGATCAACTGGTACAAGTTGCAACGAACCTGTTTCAACGCCAGGGATATGAGAATGTCTCGCTCAATGATGTTGCCAGGGAAAGCGGCGTGTTGCAGGGTAACATCTACTACTACTTTAAAACCAAACGTCTCCTTGCCATTGCGGTGCTGGAAGCCTGGGAGAATCAATTGGCAACCTCCCTCAGTGCACTGGAGGAAAAGCACAATCCACGAGAGCGGATTATTGCTTTCCTAGAATTTGCAAACAGTATTGGGGAAATTTATACTGCCTGGGGCTGTCCGATCGCCAATCTGAGCCATGCATTATTGAGTGAACCTGGAGAAAATCTGGACCCTGCTCCTTGTGTGTATCAAGTGCATCTAACCTGGCTAAAACGGCAGTTTGAGGCGATCGGATACCCTGCAAAAGAGGCTGAGTTGCAGAGCCAACAGCTACTCTCGGAACTTCAAGGAGGAATTCATCTTGCTCACGTTATGGGCAAGAGAGAACTGTTAGAGACATTACTGGTGAGGTACTGCGAGCAAATTCGAGCGCTGTAGTCGAATGGCGCTAAAACAACGCTCCGTTTTCACTAATGACAATTTCGGTATCTATTGTTTGATATATGAACAAAATAGGCGTTCATAAATTCTCCGGTCCTGATGCAAGTTCCTCAAGTCAGCCGAATGAACTGATCGATTAGTGACGCAATCACGACAGGTTCATCTTTAAAACTGTAATGTCCGGCTCCTGGCAGTTGCTGCATCAATCCATTGGGAAATGCGGCTGCAAATAGAGGCAGGAAATGCTCAGCATGAAGCGTTCGATCTGCCTCGCCCCAAATCGCGGTCGCTGGCTTAGCAGACAGGGCGGCTCTTGCTGATGAGTCAGGTACTTCAAAGCGATGGGCACCCGTCGCATACCCCCTTGCCCAGCCGATCCCACCAATGCTCTCTTCGGGCGTTGAAAAGGGAGCGCGATACGTCGCCAGCCACGTATCTGTGATCAAATCGTTGCGCTCGAAACCATTGAGCTTGAGCGTCTTGAGCGTACTGAGAATACTATAGTCGAGTTCACTCAGCACCTTTTCCAAGGTGCCAGCCGCGTGTGCCTTTAAAATCCATTGAAACCAGGGCGACACCTTGACATTCGCTGTAAGAGGCTATTTGTAAACTAAAGCTTAAGCCGTCAATCGGGGCAACATCAGACGAATCATCGAGGCATAAATACATCGCCTCACTCACTTCTGGTAACAACTCATAGTCCTTACTCAAGCGTCGTTGTCTGTTCAACCAGCCATTCATGTCGCGCGTCTGCGCGCGAAAGGTGCGCTCCACCTTCCACCGCTTCGGCAAAACTTCAAACCCTTTAGTTGCACGGGTAGTGTTGCAAAAACTTTTTCAAACGCTATCTATAGCGCTGTAAGTTAAAATTCTGACTCTACGAATAGTATTTCTCAGATTTTTTGCAACACTACCCAACACCGTGCTGTGATCCACGGGTAAACCACGCTCTGTGATCAGCTCCTCCACCTGACGGTAGCTCAAGGGATAACCCAGGTACCAGCGCACACAGCAAAGGATGATGTCGGGCTGGTAATGACGCCACTTGAACAGGCTAGATTCGGGCATGGAAGGGAGAGTGTAAAAGACAGGCTCCCTACCCTATCACCTCTCACTCCAATTCTTGCAACACAACCCTTTTTGCTGACGGCTAAGCGAGATGCCTCAGCAGCAAAGCGGTTCTTCCGCAAGACCCTCAACGCCAGAAACATCACAACACCAAGGGTGCTCAATGCTGATCAGCATAAAGCTTAGCCGCCAGCGTTTGCTGAACTGCAGGCACAGAAGATTCTACCCATATCCACTCAGCTACGACAGAACAAGTACCTCAACAGTGTAATTGAGCAAGACCATAGATTCCTCCAGCGAGTGATTAAACCAGGCTGGTAGTGCTCAAGATGTAATGATGAAGAAGTAGAGTTTCCTGCTGTTGTCCTTGCATGCCTGCCTGCGCAACCTGTGCATCTAGCCATACAGTCAAGAATGGTCGTATTCACAATGGCAAACAACGGTTCAAGTGTCACGAGTGTGGACGACAGTTCGTTGAACAACCGACGAAAAAAGTGATTGACCAATCGACACGAGAGTTGATTGACCGATTGCTCCTGGAACGTATTTCCTTAGCAGGGATTCCTCGTGCGCTTT
>CADCTM010000165.1 GCA_902805485.1 uncultured Coleofasciculus sp.
GCTGGCAAGTCAGAGTTATACACCTAAAGGTAGAAATTGCGAATTTGACGGCTGTCACTTTATAGTCACATTTCACCTCAATACTTGAAATAGAACGTGTGATAATGAGATTTCTGATGAGCAGTCGGTTTGTTACCTGGTTAATAACCACTATCAGTTTTTTAATTATTTCCAGACTTCACTATCGGGGTAGAAATTGAAAGTTTTCGCAAGGCAGCTATCTCAGCCGCCATGTTTGGAATTTTGAATGCCCTGTTACGACCAATCCTTGCTTTTTCTACCTTTCCTCTAATCTTTTTGACATTTGGACTATTTTGCCTTTGTGTTAAATGCAATTATTGTTGGATTGGCGGCTCTTTTAGTCACAGGCTTTCGGTTACGTTGGGGAGTATCGAGTGCGTTGAGTGGGGTAATTGCTCTGAGTGTTGTTAATTCCTTGATGTCTAATTTGTTAGGAACTCTAGGCTTTTAGCAGTCAGATAACTGACATAAGGATAATTGCTTTTTGGGAGTTGCATAATAGAACAATGAGGCAATGTCCTAACTGTCAATCTCAGCAAACGGTCAAGAACGGTCGGCGCAAAGGGAAACAAAGCTAACTCTACCCTGGCTGCAAGCGTTAGGTAATTTATAACGCTTTCTCAAAGTTAGGGTATCCGCTTAGAGGTAGACGGCGATTGGTTTTCTCGCCGGACTTCTTCAACCTGAGTAACTTCAAAAATCAAAGTGAATGGTTGAGCTATTTGCTGTTTGAGAAACTCCTCTAAAAGCTGCACTTGCTTGGGAGTAACAGCATCTTGAGTGCGAACAGTCAAGCGTACTTGAGGCGGATTAGTTAACCAATTGGTATCGCTTCTAATTAGTTCCACTCCTGATTGGCGTCATCTAGAATAGTCTGACTATGATCAACATTGGGTTCTACTGGGAATTTGTTTATGTCACTTGAACCAGCGCTGGGCGAAGCAGCAATTGAAGAAAACTTAAAGCAATTTCTCTTAGTACTCTCAGTTTCTTTGAGTGTAGCGACGCTGCCTCAAATCTTTAGCTGGTTTCGCTAAATTCCTTACACTTTACTGCTAGTAATTTTCGGATTGGGACTGGCGCTAGTCGATGTACGACTAGTCAATCTATCTCCAGGATTAATTCTCTTTATCTTTCTGTCTCCTCTGTTATTTGAAGCTGCCTGGAATTTGAAATGGTCGGACTTGAAGCGCGATTTGATTCCGATTTGTCTCTATGCCGTTATTGGAGTACTGATTTCAATTACGGGTGTGGCATTGGGACTCAATCTACTAACGGGAGTCTCACTCACCACCGCTTTATTAGTTGGTGCTAGTTTATCAGCAAAAGTTAAACAATTTCCTGATTCGCTCTCAACTTAGAAGTATATGTATACTAAATAAAAAAATTGAAGTTGCAGAATAAAAATATAAATTAGAGCGCTCGTAGCGTTTGGCGATCGCGTTGCCGAAGTTAGGGAGGATTGAGGAGACTTTGTTTACTCTCTTCATGGTTGCAAAATCCAGCACTGACAAGTTTGTCCGCTATGTGAATGACTTTATCGTTACTGCCCTCTCCTCGTAAGGAAATTGAGACAATTATCCCCATTTTTAGCCCATGGTTGAGGTCAAGAGGATTAGAACTGAATCAGGAGAAAACCCACATCGTTCATGTTGAAGAAGGCTTTAATTTTTTATGGGTCAATATCCCTCAGTTCAAAATTAGCTGCTTCACTATCCCCCAAAAGGAGAAACTCCTTGACTTTCTCCTGACTTATAAAAGTAAAAGGGGAACAACACTTTTAATCTTACTACCTCCTAAATTCGGGGAGTGAATTTCTGAGTTTTGTAATCTTGTCTATTGCAGACATAACCCAGTTTTCTGTGCCGTTTTCGCCAAGTATCGCTCAGAATGAAAAGACACCTCCTAAAAACACTACCCATAGATAGATTCCCTATGACCTTGAGTGGAAATCGGTGGCGCTATTTAGCCAAGGTAGCCCTCCTTGCTCTGATTTATCTTGGGGCAACAAAACTCGCCAGTTGGATTACGGGAGGGCATGAACTCGTGCCACCTCTGTGTCCCTCCGCAGGCATTACCCAAGCAGCACTGTTCCTCCTGGGACGAGGGATTTGGCCGGGGGTATTGATTGGTGAATTTTTTGCCGCCTCCTCGGCGACAATACCCTGGCAGGTGAGGGGTGGAATCGCCTTGGGTTGTACCTTACAAGCTCTTTGTGCAGTAGGATTGGCGCGTCAATGGCACATTTGTCCCTCGCTGCGGCGTCTGCGAGATGTGTTTGGATTCATCATCTGCATGGTGATCCTCTCCACATTTATTAGTCCAACCATCGGTCTGACTAGTTTATATCTAGGCGGTCAAGTTAATCAGAGTAGTTTGACCTCAATGTGGTGGACTTGGTGGGTGGCAGATGCCATGGGGGTTTTGGTAATTACCTCCTTGCTACTGGTTTGGTGTTATCCCGTGGTTCGTCCACTCAGTACACCAAGAACTCCAACACAGTTCTTGCGGTATCTCTCTTGGCGGTATTGGCGTAGGCGGCAGATGTTTTGGGCGCTGGTTTGGCTGATTTCTCTTGTCACCGTGAGTTGGCTAATTTTTGAAGCACAGAGCGCACTTCCGAGGCTCTTCCTGTTTGGGATAGACAACCGCAATGCTTTGGGGCACTATCATCTCGAATACCTCCCTTTCCCCTTCGTTATTTGGGCGGCTTTACAATTTGGGCAGCGTGGAGCTGTACTGGGTACTTTAGTCGTATCGGGCATGGCTATCGCAGGAGCAGCACTCGGGCAAAACAGTCTGCTTATCACCAAAGCCAGTAATTTAAGTGAAGCAATTTTACTTCGACAGCCTTTTATCGCAGTTGTCGGAATTACTGCCCTCGTTTTAGCAGCGACAATGAGCGAACGTGCCGCAGCAGAACTAAAGTATCGCAATATCTTTGAGAATACGGCGCAAGGGATTTTTCAGGTTAGTGCCGACGGAGCTTATATTAGTGCTAACCCGGCTCTGGCTTGGATGTACGGCTATCAGTCCCCAGGTGAATTAATCGCCAGTCTGACGGATATTGCCCAACAACTTTATGTTGATCCGCAATCCTATGCCGAATTAAGTCAGCAGCTACAGGTACATGACCGGGTGCGAGGCTTTGAGTCCCAAGTTTATCGTAAAGATGGCGGGGTGATTTGGGTAGCTCAAAATGTGCGTGTTGTCCGTGATTTTCGGGGGGCACAGCTTTATTATGAAGGCACTGTTGAAGACATTACTGAGCGCAAGGCTTCCCAGGCAGCACTTGCTCAGGAAAATCAAGAACTGGAAAGCCGAGTTGAAGAAAGAACCGCAGCGCTGAGGGAGTCAAACCGACAACTGCGGCGGGAGATCGTTGATCATAAGCGAGTCGAGAAAGCCTTACGGGAAAGCGAGCGACGCTTCCGCGCGATTTTTGAGGGGACGTTTCAGTTTATTGGGTTGCTTTCACCCAATGGCACAGTTCTAGAAGTGAACGATGGGTTAAGTTTTGCAAAAATCGAAGTGTCAGATGTTGTGGAATGTCCGCTTTGGGAGGGACAGTGGTGGATTCCAGAAACCAAGGCACAACTTAAAGAAGCGATCGCCTCTGCGGCGGCGGGTGAGTTTGTCCGTTATGAGGCTCAGATCAGGGGTGCTGATGACAGGGTTGCGACGATTGACTTCTCGCTCAAACCGTTTAGAGATGATGCCGATAAAGTTATTCTGTTGATTGCTGAAGGACATGACATTACTGAACGTAAGCGAACTGAAGCGGCACTAAGGGAGAGTAAGGAGCGTTTTGCCCTGGCGATTCAAGCGAATGATAACGGGCTATTTGATATTAATTTTAAGACGAACAATTATTATTATTCGCCCCAATGCCGAAACTTGATCGGCTACCCTTTGGATCGAGAAGGTCCGACATTTGAGGAGTTTTTAAGCTTGGTTCATCCAGAGGATATGGATGCTGTCCAAGCGAGTTTGAAGGCGATTTTCTCGGGAGAAATCTCTCAGTGGAAACTTGAGTTTCGTTTGTGCCATGCCGATGGTTCACACCCTTGGATTCTCTCACGGGGACTAGCAATCCGAGGTGATAAGAATGAAGTGGTTCGTGTGGTGGGGACTCATACTAATATTAGCGATCGCAAACTGGCAGAAGCGGCACGTACTAATAGTGAAGAACGCTTCCGTCAGTTGGCTGAAAATATCCATGAAGTCTTCTGGATGAGT
>CADCTM010000166.1 GCA_902805485.1 uncultured Coleofasciculus sp.
AAAGACATCAGGAACTGGTTTGCCCATTGCTGTTACTGTACCTCATCTGATTGAAAGCTGCTATAACCCTCTTCTGTCAGATTGGGGACTTTTGACAAATTTGCGTTGTTTCAGCCTACGAAAAATCAAGGTTTCATCCCAGTTTGACAGAAGAGGGATAAGTACATGCACAAGATTTCAGATAAAACGGCACAACTTTCCCAGGCTCATGCTGAAAGAGCGCTAAAGCATGGCCAGTTTGTGGAAGATTTTGGAAAGCGATTGCAGGAGAACGACTAAAGTTCCTAGGGATTACGGTCAGCTTATTGAAGAGCAAGGTCAAGCTGTACAGAGTTACGCCCAAGAGTTTCAACTTTGTACATCAGCCTTGAGTGATACCCCATCATCAGACATGTACGACCAAGCAGTACAAGCGCACCTAGTAGCAACGAGAGCTCACCTTTATGCAAGTAAAGTGTACACCCAGTTAGTGAAACTGCAATTGCAGTACCGTAAAAGCCACTAATCTCCTCGCCCTCGCCCAAACTTGCGAGGTGAATCTGTAAACTCCCAGAGAGCTCATTTCGGTTGTGCCTAAGCAATAAATATCACACAGCTGTTATTGGCCCTGAAGAACCTCCTGCAAGGTCTTCAATAGTTCCTCTAGCGTGTAAGGCTTTGACAGGAATGTTTTAACCCCAGTGTCAGCAGCAGCAGCCAATGTCTCCTTTAACCCAATTCCGCTGGCGGCAATAATCTTGATCTGCGAGTTCATTTTTTGCAAGATGCGGATAGCCGTTGGACCATCCATCGCTGGCATCATCATATCGGTCAACACTACCTTAACTTCGTCTTGGTGCTGAGCGTACAGGGTAATTGCCTCAACCCCATCACTGGCAGTCAGCACCCTGTAGTTGTGTGCTTCCAGTAATGTTTTGGCAATCTCCCGCACAGCAGCTTCATCATCCACAACCAGAATGAGTTCCCCCTCTCCTTTAGGCAGTTCTAGAGCTGCTGTTGGGTGCTGTGTTTCTGTTGCCTCCACTGCTGGCAAGTACACCTTGAATTGGGTACCTTGTCTGACCTTACTCGATACGTTCATGAAACCACCGTGGCTTTTGATAATCCCAAGCGCTGTAGAAAGACCTAGACCTGTGCCTTGACCTAGTTCCTTGGTTGTGAAGAAGGGCTCTGAGATCTTATCCAGTACTTCAGGCAGGATGCCCGTTCCAGTGTCAGAAACTGTGATGACAATGTAGGGACCTACTTGGGTGTCTGAATTCATCTGGGCATAGTAGGCATCGATAAACAGGTTCTCAGCAGCGATAGTGATAGTACCACCATTCGGCATCGCATCACGAGCATTGAGGCAGAGATTCATCAGCACCTGATGCAGTTGGGTGGCATCGGCTATGACAGGCCACAGAGCTGATGGGATATGTGTCGAGACCTCAATAGATTTGGAGAAGGTTTCTTTGGCAATTTGCTCAACTTCCGAGATTAACGTCTCAGCTTGCACAGTCGTGCGCTTGCCTTCAGAGCCCCGTGCAAAGGTCAGAACTTGCTTGAGCAAATCAGCTCCGCGTTTGACGTTGGTTTCCAAGATTGCTAGGAGCTGCTGGCTCTGCTCATCAGGGAGTTTATCCTTTAGAAGTTGCCCGCTCATCAGAATGGGCGCCAGCACATTGTTCAGGTCGTGGACAACACCACTCGCCAGGGTACCGAGGCTCTCCCTGCGTTGGCTGCGTAGAAACTGCGCTTCAAGTTGCTTCTGCTGTGTGATGTCAGTGTTGACAGTCAGGATGGCTTTAGGTTGTCCCTGCTCATCGCGCATCAAACTCCAGCGGCTAGCGATGATGATGTCCTTACCTGCTTTTGTGACTTGATGTAACTCCCCCTGCCACTCTCCTTTCTCAACAACCGTCCTCTGAGCTACTTCAAATTGAGGCGATGGTTCCTTGTACAAAAGCTCATAAAGGTCCTGCTCCATAACTTCCGCTGCCTTCCACCCGTATAGATGCTCAGCACCTTGGTTCCAGAACAGGATTTGATTCTCAAGACTTTGAACCAGAATAGCGTCGGTGGCAATATCCAGTAAGGCTGCTTGTTGACGTATTTGTTCCTCTGCCCGCTGGCGCTCCTTTAGTTCTGTTTGCACCTGTTGGTAGAGTTCAGATTGCTGGATGGCGATCGCCAGCTGCGTTGCTAGTTGCTTGAGCAAGTTGATTTCCAATTGCTGCCACTTGCGCGGTTGTGAACAGGCATTAGCGACCAGCAGTCCCCACAGCTCTTCCCCCTGCAGAATAGGAACTACCAAGGTCGCCCTGACTTGAAACTCAGCCAAGAAGTCGACGTAGCATTGGGTTAGCTCCCCTGCATAGATATCCTCTGTCGCTTGAATACCACCTTCTTTGTAGGGCTGGACATAAGTTTCGACAAAAGTAGAGTCTTTGAGCTTGCTTCCCAAAATAGGCTTCCAGCCGCCACCTACAGATTCAACAACCACAATTCCATCCCAGTCTGGCTCGAAGCGGTAAATGAACACGCGATCACACTGGAGGAACTGTTGCACTTCAGAGACGGTGGTGCTTAGTATCTCCTCTAGGTTCAGAGACTGGCGGATGCGTTGGGCTATTTCTACGACTAGCCTTTCGCGCTCGGCTTGCTGACGTAACACTTCTGCTGCCTGCTTGCGTTCAGTGATATCGCGCAGCAACCAGCGCAGAGTGCCTGGCCTGCCTTCGCGGTTATAGGCCGTAGTGACAGTTATGGCAGCGTCAAGGGGCATACCCTGGCGTGGCTGTAGAGGTAGTTCCAATTCCTGGAGTCGCTCCGACTGGCCTAGCTTTAGCTGAGCCAATTGGAAGCGCAAAGCCTGACGTGCTGGCTTCGCAATAAAGGTAGCTAAGGGTTTTCTAACGAGAAGCTGCTGTGGTAGGTTAAGCAGCTGAGCCGCAGCATGATTGGCTTCTAGAATCGTCCCGTCAAGGCTGGTTATGAGGTAACCATCAGGCGCGAACTCAAATAGCTCCTGGTAACGTTGATATTCTGCTTCGAGTGCTTCACGAGTAACTTCTAACTCCGCATGCTGTTGGTATAGTTCCTCCTCAGCCACCTGTAGTTCTTCCAGAGCAGTCTGAAGTTCCACAAATACTTCGCTTATTGATGGATTACCTGGTGAATGGGCCTGCTCGCTAGGTAGTTCGCTGAAGCACTGTTGTAATTTAGTCACATACCTGTGCATGGCCTCGATCTGCTGACCAAAATTGCGTTCATTCACATCAGTTCTCCTTCTGACACTATAGTTGACCAGTGTTAATGACTTTGTCCTCACGGCAAGAGGACTAGTGTCATTGCTGCTTCAGCTTTTCCTTGAACCACTGTTTCGGGACATTTAATGGATAAATCAATTACAGGGTTAGTGGAGTAGATGTGGATCTCTTTTGTGATAGTCAATAATTTACTTTCTACTCCTTAGCGGGCCCTTCAATAGACAATGCAATAGAAAGTAACAAAGTCCTCTACAAAAGAGCAGAAGTGCTGTTGCCAAAGCTTATATTTCTGATCCTCTCCTACATAAACCGCTTTGCGAGTGCTGTTCTAGCTGATTCGATTTTGTGTGATCACCTACAAACCAATGAAGATAGTATCCAGGGCTTTGTTGCAAAAACAGACTTCATGGTAGGGGAGGAGGCTTGTGTCTGTGGAATCTCTCCTTCATGCCCAAGTCTCACTTGTTCAAGCGGCGGCACTTTGTGCCCACCATCATCATTCGCTGTGTGCGTTGGTACTGCCGCTACTCCCTCAGCTACAGGGATGTGGAAGAACTGAGTGCAGAACGGGGCCTGAGTGTTGACCATTCAACCGTATTCAGGTGGGTCCAGGCTTATGCTCCTCAGCTGGACAAGCGCTGCCGTCGTCATCTGAGTCCCCCTACTGACTCTTGGAGAGTGGATGAAGTCTACATCAAGGTCAAGGGACAGTGGAAGTATCTGTATCGCGCTGTAGATTCGCAAGGAAACACACTAGACTTTCTGCTGCGTGCAAAACGCGATGCAACAGCAGCAGAGCGGTTTTTGCTTAAAACACTTAATGCCTCTCACACTCAGTGTCCGAGGGTGATCAACGTAGATAAGAATGCTGCTTACCCACCTGCTGTTGATGAGCTTAAAGCCGATGAACAACTACCTGAAACGACTCAACTTCGGCAGGTGAAGTATTTGAACAACCGAATAGAGCAGGATCACAGATTTATCAAGCAGCTAACGA
>CADCTM010000167.1:0-300 GCA_902805485.1 uncultured Coleofasciculus sp.
AAAGCAGCATTTGGCAGATATTTATCGGGTTTACTGCCTGCCTTATGTAATTTCCGTGCCAGAGTACGAAGAAATTGCCCGTAATTTACCTTTCCAAAATATTCGCACGGCTGATTGGTCGGATGCGGTTGAGCCGTTTTGGGATATCGTAATTGATTCGGCATTCGAGCCAAAAGCCTTTTTTGCCTTGCTCAATAGTGGCTGGGATACGATACAAGCCGCCCTTTCATTAGGGCTGATGAGTCGGGGTTATCGTTGCAGCTTAATTCGTTACGGGTTGCTTTGTGCCAATAAATAGAG
>CADCTM010000167.1:310-4248 GCA_902805485.1 uncultured Coleofasciculus sp.
TTGCAGAGTTAAATCCTGATATTTTGTCTTTTGTCATAAGTTCTCTAATTTGCAAATATATCTCACACGCTCAAAGCGTGGGGCTAAAAAAAGCTCGCCTGCCTACGTAGGCTCAATTCAAGTCCGCGCAGGCGGGCTTTGTTCCTGTAGCTGCGTCGTTAGGCGTTTTTACTAACCAATGACTAATAAAATGAGTCAGATTTCTCCACAAAATTCTACCGCTTCATACATTAATCTATTTCAGCAACCTGCCCAATGGCTTTATGCTTTTTGGAAATTCTCACGTCCTCACACGATTATTGGCACGAGTTTGAGTGTGTTGGCGTTGTATGTAATTACTTTGGCGACGGCTTCCGGAGGAGCAACTTCTCTTTGGCACAGCCTCTCTTCTAGTGATAGCTGGGTGCAATTGCTGGGAAGTTGGATGGCTTGCTTGGGTGGCAATGTCTATATTGTTGGGCTAAATCAACTGGAAGATGTGGAAATTGACCAGATTAATAAACCCCATCTTCCGATTGCGGCGGGTGAATTCTCGCGTAGGCAAGCACAAGTAATTGTTGGTGTTCTCGGTATTTTAGCGCTGCTGTTGGCATGGTTACTCGGCCCGTGGTTGCTGTTGATGGTGGGTACTAGTTTGGCAATTGGCACGGCGTATTCTTTGCCACCGATACGGTTGAAGCGGTTTCCGCTTTGGGCGGCGCTGTGTATTTTTTTGGTGCGAGGGGTAGTTGTTAATTTAGGGCTGTTTTTTCACTTCAGTTGGGTATCCCAACCCTACGCGGTAATGATTCCTACGCCTGCTGTGTGGGCGTTGACGGGGTTTATTTTGGTGTTTACTTTTGCGATCGCCATTTTTAAGGATATCCCTGATTTGGAGGGCGATAAGCAGTACAACATCAGGACGTTTACAATCCAATTGGGTAAACCTGTGGTGTTTAATCTTGCCCGTTGGGTATTAACCTTGTGTTATCTGGGGATGATGCTTGCGGGTTTATGGCTAAATTCGGTTAATTTTGCGTTTTTGATCAGTACCCATCTCGTGGCGCTGGGTTTGATGTGGTGGCAAAGCTTGCAGGTGGATTTACAGGATAAATTCGCGATCGCTCAATATTACCAATTCATCTGGAAACTCTTCTTTCTGGAATATTTTATTTTCCCTGCCGCTTGTCTTTTGGGTTAATCTTCTAATTCTCCCCCTTGCCCCCCAACTTTGGGAGGAATCATCGCCAAAGTTCCTTAGAATTTGGGGATTTAGGGGGAAATTCATAATTACGGAGAGGGGGAGATTCGAACTCCCGGAACCTTTCGGTTCATCCGATTTCAAGTCGGACGCGATCGACCACTCTGCCACCTCTCCAGTCTTACTTATATTATCAACATGAGTGCATTTATGGCGACTGAATGTAAATAGGTTTTATGACAATCGGTTCCGGACGGCGATAAAGGACTTGTTCGGAGGCAATAATGGCGTCTTTTCCCAGCCAAACTAGAGAAATTTGCGAAACTATTCCAGATTCCAGGGAAACTAAGGAGAAGTTACGAAGTCTGTTGGTTTCGGTTTGGATGATTCGAGGTACACTGGCGGAATTTAGATAAACTGTCCCTTGTGGACTGGTAGAAATCGGAGTACGTAATTTATCCTTGGTGTGGCGCATGGTGTGGTGCATATGCCCGAAGGTAACAAGAGGAATGTTTTTACCTAATGCGTGAGTTTTTGCGATCGCCATCTCAAAATCTGGATCGCCATAATCCCCACCAATTGGTTGCCAATCTTTGCCACAAGGATCTTCTGGACAATTGCCTAATCCTGTCGGACCATTATGACCCATAAAAATAATCGTGTCATAAGCGGCACTTTCTGCCGCCGCAACAATCCGTTCAGTGGAGTCCTCAAAACCTGTTACACCATAGCGTTTTCGGTAAAATTTCTCGTTTTTCCAGATTTCGCCACCCCAGCTAAACGGACGACTGCCAACGACTGTAAGATTGAATTCGGGAAAATCAAGCTTTCCATACCCCACATGAGTTTCACCAAGTAAGTCTAATTGTTGCTGCACCCAGTCTTCTTTGGTTCGGTCGTAAGGACAGCGCTTGCGTCCCCAATCTGAGGCAGTGTACCAAGCATCGTGATTTCCCATGATCGCTGCCTTGGGAAGCTTTAGTAAGGCAATTTTTCTCACGATCTCTACTGACTCATTGCCAAAATCGCCGACAAACAGCACTAAGTCAACCCCTAATTCCTGAAGCGCGATCGCATCCTCTGCCTCCCATAAATCGTGAACATCCCCGACAACAGCGATTTTGATTGATTGCTTGTGATGACTGGTCATTAGTTCTTCTTGTTTACCCTTTTCCAGCATAGAAAAGCTGCAACGCTTTTAACAGGTTTTAGAATTTAATACCATTTCTTAATCTCGCGCAATGTTCTGCAAGGATTACTGGATAAGGGCTTCAAGGCATTTGAATGCTAATTCTAGTTAAAATGGGCAACACATTTTTTATAATTTTTGGTAAATTCAACTATAACTACTGATCTATTTACCTCCAGGTAACTCAAAACTTTGTTTACGACTGCACTTCGTCCACAGACGCCTTTGCCCTCGCGAGATCTACCCTCTGATCTGTTTGAAGCAATTAACGCCCTCAAGCAGAAGCTCAACGCTGTCATTCTCGCTCACTACTACCAAGACCCTGATATTCAGGATATCGCGGACTATCTCGGTGATTCTCTCGGACTTTCCCAACAAGCAGCTAGCACAAACGCCGATGTCATCGTTTTTGCCGGCGTCCACTTCATGGCAGAAACCGCCAAAATCCTCAATCCTGATAAGTTAGTACTACTGCCAGATTTAGATGCGGGTTGTTCTCTTGCTGATAGTTGTCCTGCCGATGCTTTTGCTGAATTTAAGGCAGATTATCCCAATCATTTGGTAATCTCTTACATCAATTGTACCGCCGAAATCAAGGCGATGAGCGATATTATTTGTACCAGTTCCAACGCGGTCAAAATCGTTAATCAGATCCCTAAAGATCAACCGATTATCTTTGCTCCAGACCGTAATCTGGGGCGCTATGTAATGGAACAAACGGGTCGTGAGCTGGTACTGTGGCAAGGTAGCTGTATTGTCCACGAAACCTTTTCCGAAAAGAAGCTGATTCAGCTAAAAATTGAACATCCAGATGCCGAAATAATCGCTCATCCTGAATGCGAACCCCCCGTCCTACGTCACGCCAGTTACATTGGTTCGACAACTGCATTACTGAAGTATTCTCAAACTAGTTCTAGTCGGGAATTTATCGTCGCCACGGAACCAGGAATCATTCATCAAATGCAAAAGCAAACACCAACTAAACGCTTTATTCCAGCACCGGCAATGAATAATTGTGCTTGTAATGAATGTCCTTATATGCGGCTTAATACTCTGGAAAAACTGTATTTAGCGATGGAGAACCGCCAACCAGAAATCACCATGTCAGAGGAGATTCGAGTTGCTGCGCTGCGTCCCATGCAACGAATGTTAGAAATGAGTGCATAGTGCTAATACAAAATCGGGTTTCTAATTTTTTTAACCCGCAAAAATTTCTAGAGACGTTCCCCTGGAACGTCTTTATTTATTATTACAAAATTATCAATATGAGGAAAACACCTAATGAAAGAATGTCTAATTATTTTCACCCCTTATCCCGAACCAGGTAAAACCGAGACACGGCTAATACCCGTTTTGGGTGCAGAAGGGGCGGCAATACTTCAGCGTCAAATGACTGAACAAAAGCTTTCTGAAGTTAAAAAACTTCAATCCTTTTATCCCCTATTAGTAGAAGTCTATTTTACAGGTGGCAATGAACAATTGATGCAAACTTGGTTAGGGTCAAGTATTACCTATAAAAAGCAGAGTGAAGGCGATATTGGTAATCGAATGGCAGCGGCTTTTCAGGAA
>CADCTM010000168.1 GCA_902805485.1 uncultured Coleofasciculus sp.
CTTCTGATATGAATTCAATGGCAACCCAACGCGCCACTAGTAGCAAACGATACGCCCGTCAAGAGGAAAAATTGGATACAGGGACACTTTGGCTATATGACCGTGCTTTAGCCGCCACAAGCTGCGGCATTGTCATTAGCGACGCTCGCCTACCCAATAATCCTCTCATTTACTGTAATCCAGCCTTTGAAAAAATTACAGGCTATGCTCAAGAGGAAGTCCTTGGGCGTAATTGTCGATTTTTACAAGGACCCCTTACTGATCTAGATTCGATTGATTTGATTCGTCAGTCAGTCCGGGAAGGGCGAGGCTGCCAAGTCGTCCTGAGGAATTACCGAAAAGATGGCACAGTCTTCTGGAACGACCTGACAATTTCGCCGGTACATGATGCAAGTGGCTGTCTGACACATTTTATCGGCGTTCAAACCGATATTACAGCACGCAAGCAGGCAGAAGAAACCAGGCAGTTGATGCAGTTCTCAATTAATCGCGCGGCCGATGCGGCGTATTACATTTGTCCAGATGGAACGTTTTTTTACGTTAATAAATCAGCTTGTCAGTCATTAGGATATTCGCATGACGAACTGCTGACAATGACGATCCAAGACATTGATTCAGGATTTCCCCCGGCTGTCTGGGCTTTACACTGGGAAGAAGTCAAGCAACGTAGTTCTCTAAAGTTTGAAACTCAGCATCGGACGAAAGACGGTCGGGTTTTTCCCGTCGAAGTGACGTTCAACTATCTAAAGTTTAATGATCAGGAGTATAACTGTGCGTTTGTTCGTGATATAAGCGATCGCAAACGAGCAGAAGCCGCCCTGCGAAAGAGTGAAGAGCAATACCGTACTTTAGCGAAAAACCTGCCTAATACTGCCATCCTTTTGTTTGACCAGGATTTCCGCTACTTAATCGCGGAGGGAGTGGAGTTAAAGCGGTTTGGACTTTCTCAAGAATTAGTGGAAGGAAAGACCTTTAGAGAAGTTTTTCCGCCAGAAATCTGTGAGACGTTTGAGCCGGAGTATCGAGCAGCACTGGCGGGAGAAACGAGGATTTTTGAGTATTGTTTTGGCGATCGCATTTATCTCGTCTATGTTTTACCCGTCACGAACGAAAACGGCGAAATATGGGCAGGGATGGTAATGAGCCAAAACATCACCGAACGCAAACAAGCTGAAAAGAAACTCCAGCGCAGTAACACCCTATTAACGGCGCAACAAGAGGCAGCCCTAGACGGCATTTTAGTCATCGATGAAAAAAGAGCAATTACTAGCTACAACCGCCGCTTCTGCGAAATGTGGCACATTCCTGAGCAAGTGTGGCACTCCGGGGATAAACGAAACATCCTAGAGTTTGTCCTGCCCTCAATTGCCCATCCGCAAAGGGTTTTCAGTAAGTTCGAGTATCTCGATGAAAATCCTACAGAAATCGGTCGCGATGAAATTTCCCTGAATGACGGACGGGTTTTTGATTGTTACTCAGCCCCCGCTTTAGCACTGGATGGCGAATGCTACGGGAGAATTTGGTCGTTCCGGGACATCACAGCGCGGAAACAAACCGAGGCGAGATTACGGCAGCAAGCGGAGCGAGAACAGTTGCTGGCGGGGATGAATCGACGTATCCGTAAGTCGTTAAACCTTGAGGAGGTTTTAAATACGGCAGTCGCAGAAGTGCGGCAATTTCTCGCTTGCGAACGAGCCACAATTTACCGTTTCGAGCCAGATTGGACTGGCACAATTGTTGTGGAGTCCGTCGAGGCGGGGTGGATGCCAGTTCTGGGCAAAACGATTCAAGACAACTGTTTCAAGGAAAACCACGCGATTTATTATCAACAAGGGCGAGTTCAAGCGACTGAGGATATTTATAATGCGGGTTTAACTAAATGTCATATTGAGTTATTAGAAAGATGTCAGGTAAGAGCAAATTTGGTTGTTCCCATCCTGCAAAAAGATCAACTCTGGGGGCTACTAATTGCCCATCAATGTTCTGGAACACGACAATGGCAGGAATCAGAAGTTGAATTGCTCAGACAGTTGAGTGTGCAGTTGAGTGTAGCAATTCAGCAGGCGGCATTATTTAAGCAGCTAGCAGATGAACTTACAGAGCGAAAAGCAGCGGAAGCGGCATTGCGACAGTCGGAAACAGCTTTGAAAGAGCAAAAGCTTCAACTCGAACAAACTCTCTACGAACTGAAACAAACTCAAATTCAACTGATTCAAACGGAAAAAATGTCGAGTTTGGGGCAGTTGGTTGCAGGTGTTGCCCATGAAATTAATAACCCGGTGACTTTTATTTCTGGAAATATTAGTCATGCAGCAATATATGCTAATGATTTGCTACAGTTGGTACGCCTGTACGCCCAGTACTATCCCCAACCTGTACCGGAAATTGAAGATTTAACGGAAGTGATTGATTTCGATTTTCTTAGGGAAGATTTTCCGAAATTGCTCAATTCAATGAATATTGGAGCAAGTCGCATCCGTCAAATTGTACTGAGTTTAAAAAACTTTTCGCGGCTCGATGAAGCTGAACGTAAACCGGTAAATATCCATGAGGGACTGGAAAATACTTTGTTGATTTTGCAGCACCGCTTAAAGCCGGAAGCGGCAAATATTCAGTTAATCAAAGAGTATGGTGACTTGCCGCTAGTCGAGTGTTATCCAGGGCAGCTCAATCAAGTTTTTATGAATATCCTGAATAATGCAATTGATTCTTTAGAGAAATCCGAACAAAAGTCTTCCTGGAATGGCTTAAGACTCACTCAAAAAGAAGTTGAGAAAAAAAATCGCATTATCAAAATTTCTACGGCAGTTGTAGACCATCACGTTACTGGATTAAGCGCAGAATCTAACCAAAATTTTAAAGGCGTGGTAATTCGGATTGCTGATAATGGTTGCGGCATTCCTAACGAGGTGAAGCAACATATTTTTGACCCATTTTTTACAACTAAATCGGTAGGAGAAGGCACGGGCTTGGGGTTATCAATTAGCTATCAAATTGTTGTTGAAAAACATGGAGGTCAATTGTACTGCACTTCTGAACCGGGAAAAGGGACAGAGTTTGTTGTCAAAATTCCACTCAATTTATCACACTGAAAGCTACTTAACTAACCGTCACTTGCTGATTACAACTCAAACGGTTTAATCGCAAAATCCCCAAGGCTAATTAAGCGTTGTTACAGTAATCTTTCACCGCTTGACGTGCCATGCTGTTGTCAAAGGTATCGATGACAATACCAGCATCGCGTAGCAGTTGAGGAGCATTGGCAACAGTCAATTCTTTAGATCGCCCTTCTACTGTTCTTCTTAACTCACGATATAGGCTATTTGTCAATATTTTGACTTTATATGCCCCAAAATCGGTTTTGTAATAAGACTGCGTTGAGATGTCGCGTTCTTCAATGCGATCGCAGTCTATCACTACTAGCTTACCAAAGCCTGAAGGAGCAAGGTTTTCCCTAATATTTGCCCCAACGCCCCACCCCCGCATACCGTCACGGGGAAGTCTTTAAGCCGTGCCATTATGGTGGGTGTTCTAAGGAGTAGTTCGTGAAAAAAGATAGGCATAATTTGTTTAAATTGCGCCTTTATCGTCTGTATTTAGTCGTTAATCTGCAAAAAATCCGTATAAAAGCTTCTACCTAAAGGTTTACATTGGGCAATTATGCCTTTAGGTTTATACAATGTATATCGGTGGGCATATGGCAAGCAAAATAAATATTTCTTAACCTTGAGCAAAGGGAAAGCCAAGACAGAAAGAGACACTACCACCCTCGAAATGGCTAGATAGGACGAAAATATGTTGAAAAATACAGTAGAAACTAAAAATAAACAGCAAGCGTTAGAACAATCTCTGTTCTTGGGAAAGCTAAGAAATGCGATTTGGCTTTTAGGTATCTCGTCTTGGCTGTTTGGAATCACCGATCGCAGTATTGCCTCTTTCTCTGATGGCTACTTGTCGGCGTTGGATTTGGTTCAATTGTGTACAGCTTCTTTTTTCTTTGTTAGTTGGCTGTTCTTGAAGCCGACGAAGCTAGAAAATCGGCGTGAAGAGGCTTAATTTTACGAGAGATTAGCGATCGCCCGCTCAATCAAGCTTGAAAACAACTCTCATTCAGGTGTGGCAATTCCTGCCATTGCTTGTTCCCGAATTTCTACAGCAATGGGTGGCAATACGTCTTCAAGTTCCTTGCCAGCTTCTGTTAGCAAAATCCGCCAAATTCGGCGATCGCGAGTATCTCTT
>CADCTM010000169.1:0-13436 GCA_902805485.1 uncultured Coleofasciculus sp.
TCTCCTGGGGCGGCGTTGGGGGGCGTCCTCGGACCGAAGAACCAAATTGAGAAAACATTAACGCTAAACGCCAACCCCCAGAAGTTTTTGTGAGAAATAGCCAGTGGTAAAGTTGGGATTCAACCGCTTTACCACCGCTGTATTGCCGTTCCAGAGTTGTAAAAAAGACTTGCTGAGGTTGTGCTTTGTCCGTTGGGGTGAGCGAGGGATCTGAGAGGGGACTCAGGGGAAGAGGTTCAAATTCCGGGCGTCCTGCCAAAACGACATAAAATAAACTAGTATCCCTGCGACTCAAGCGCCGCGATCGCTGAATCACACGATTCGCATAACTGGGGACATCCCGGATTAACAATGCCGTTAATGTCTCTACATCCGCTGGGCAGGCACTAGACGGGGCAGCCATCGCTTTGATGTCTTCAAAGCAAAATCCTCCTTGTAAGCCCAGCCAACAGGAAAATAGAAGCCATTGATGGCGTTTAAAACTAAGCACCGATAGCCGCTACCTCTTCACAAATCCGCTCCCAAGCAGCAACCGGATCAGATGCTGCCGTAATTGGACGCCCAATCACCAAGTAATCTGCACCCGCTTTAATGGCATCCGAAGGCGTTAGCGATCGCTTTTGATCACCTGCTTCTGACCATTTTGGACGCACACCAGGACAAACTAGCAGAAAGTCATTACCACAAGTTTGACGCAGTTGTGCCACTTCTTGAGGAGAGCAAACTGCCCCATTTAACCCCGTTTCTTGTGCCAAAAGTGCCATGTGTAGGGCATACTCTGGTAATTCCAGGGGAATTTTTAGATCAAATGCCAACTCTCGTGATGTCAGACTCGTTAGCAGCGTAATTGCGATCAGTTTAGCTGGTGGACAACCCGCCGCTTCTGAACCTTCTTGTGCCGCCAAACTTGCTGCTTTGAGGGCAATACGTCCGGCAGTGGCATGAACTGTAATTAAATCTACCCCATAACCCGCAGCAGCACGACAAGCACCCGCCATTGTATTCGGGATATCGTGAAACTTGAGGTCAAGAAATACCCGCTTGTTCCGACTTTTCAGGGTGCGAATAATCTCCGAACCCGTGCTGACAAATAGTTCTAGCCCAACTTTCCAGAATGTCACATCAGGCAATTGTTCCACAAGAGCGATCGCCATTTCCTGATTGGGAACATCCAAGGGAACAATAATCCGGTCTTCTATTGCCATTTGCGTTTCCTAAGTGTCCACAACCAACCGGATAAACTTCTTCTTCCCAACTTGTAACACTTTGCCATCTAGTGCTTCTGGGGAATCAAACGTCAAATCAACATCACTAACCTTCTCCCCATCCAGTTTCACCCCGCCACCTTGAATCTGTCGCCGCGCCTCCCCACTACTTTTGCACAAATCGCTCTTGCTCAGGATATAAAACAACTTTGCCGGAAACTCCACATTTGACAAGGCAAATAGAGGTACAGCATCCCCAGTCCCCGTCGTATCGCCTTGAGTCAAATTAATCGCCGCCGCTTGCGCTTCCTTCGCCGCCGCCTCGCCGTGGTACTGGGTGACAATGTTTAGTGCCAGGAGTTTTTGGCGATCGCGTGGTGCTTCTGGTAATTTATCTAATGGTAAATTTGTCAACAGTTCAAAATACGGCTTTAACAAATTATCCGGCGTCTTTTCCAACTTGGAATACATTGTTAGCGCATCTTCTTGCAACCCAACATAATTATTCAACGATTTGGACATCTTTTGTACCCCATCCGTCCCCAATAAAAGCGGGACGAGTAGTCCAAATTGCGGCGTTTGACCAAAATGCCGTTGTAAATCTCTACCAACGGCAATGTTAAATTTTTGGTCAGTGCCACCTAATTCAACATCTGCCTTCAGTGCCACAGAATCATAACCTTGCATCAAGGGATAGAAAAATTCATGAAGGTAAATCGGATTTTCCTGTTTATGGCGTTCAGAAAACCCTTCCTTCGCCAGCATTTGTCCTACAGTCATTGTGGCTAATAACTCCAAAATTTCCCCTAAATCCAGTTGCTCTAACCACTCGGAGTTGTAGCGAATTTCCAGGCGTCCAGGTGTGTCAAAATCTAAAATTGGACGTACCTGTTCGAGGTAAGTTTGGGCATTTTGCTTCACCTCATCCGAGGAAAGCTTGCGACGAACATCAGATTTTCCGGTTGGATCACCAATCCTTGCGGTAAAATCCCCAATAAGCAGGATAGCCGTATGCCCAGCATCCTGAAAAGCACGTAGTTTACGGACTGGAATACTATGACCAAGGTGAATATCAGCGCCAGTGGGGTCAATTCCCAACTTAACCCGCAAGGGACGGTCAGTTTTTTGTAACCGCTCGGCAAGATTTTCACTAATATCTTCAGAAGCAGGCTGATTCGGAAAAATTTCACTAACACCACGGTAGAGCAAAGCTTGCTCCGGAGAGGTTGTTGAGAGCGAATTAGCAGTTGTGGATGGAGAATTTGACATTCGTCTGGAACATCTTTAAATTATTGACACTTCAGGAGGTGGCTGATTGAGATTTAGCGTTATGTTGTATGAATCTCAAAAAACCGCTAACATTTTTCAGAAAAAATGCCAAAATATCGATGCTTGAGTCGTTAACTATTATCTCAGGATGTACCGATGATCACCGAAGCAATACCGACGGCAAACCAAAGGGCGATCGATCAAGTGTTCATGAAGTTGCTTACCGAGTAAGCTTATGCAATCACTGGTTGCCTGGGTGTGCTACACCTGTAAGCTTTAGTATCTCAAGCTTTTCCCTTGACAAACAACTTTTTATTGGTCTTGTTGAGATTTAAGAACTTAGAATCAAGCTTATCCGGAATCCGGCTGTTGCTATAAATTTCTGTAATCATTTATAGAAAGTGTTGAAAAAAGTTTTGCCACACGAGTGGGCCAGAGAGTCTCTTTTTTGAGTGAGGAAGTGAAATCACTGTGTCGTCTAGCACTATTCAACAAAAACAAGAGCCGAAAAGCAGCTCTTCATCAGTTTTTCGGTTTGTCCAAGGCGTCGCTCAGGTGACAGGTGGGACTGTTCTTGGCATCACCATGCTAACTAGCGCGGTTGTTGCTGGAGGGTTGGTTGGCTTGGCGGCTAGCTTCCGCAACCTCCCAGATGTCAGAGTGCTTCGGAATTACGTACCAACTGAAACGAGTTACATTTATGACATTAAAGGCAGGCATCTCGCTAGTCTCCACGATGAAGCAAATCGGGAAGTTGTTAAATTAAATAAAGTTAACCCAAATCTCAAGCGAGCGGTGCTAGCGATGGAAGATAGCCACTTCTATCTGCACAATGGCATCAATCCGAATAGCGTTGGTCGCGCTCTCAAAGCAAACTGGGAAAAAAACACCGTAGTCGAAGGCGGTTCAACGCTGACGATGCAGTTGGTAAAAAATCTGTTCCTCAAGCAAGAACGTAAGTTTAGCCGTAAAATCGCGGAAGCGGTTCTGGCGATTCGCGTTGAGCAAATCTTTACTAAAGACCAGATTTTTGAAATGTACCTCAATCAAATTTATTGGGGTCACAATAACTACGGCATCCAAACTGCTGCTGAAAGCTACTTTGGTAAATCTGCTACTGATTTAACGCTAGCAGAGTCGGCAATGCTGGCAGGGATTATTCAATCTCCAGAAGAATACAGTCCTTTCGTTCACTACGAAAAAGCTAAAGCGCAACAAATCACAGCCTTAATCCGGATGCAAGAATTAGGCTGGATTACGCCAGAGGAAGTGGAAGCGGCTCGGAAACAAAAGTTAAAATTGGGCAAGCTTACGTCCTGGCAAAAAAGCGATCTTCCCTACATTACAGAAGCCGTTGTCGCTGAATTAAATGAACGATTTGGTCGGGATGCTGTCCTGAAAGGGGGAATGCGCGTCCAGACGACAATTGACTACAAATTTCAGCGCATGGCAGAAGAAACGGTTGCTCGTGCCCACGCTAATCTACAATACCGTGGAATTTACGCCGACCAGGTGGCGCTAGCTGCTGTTGATCCGCGCACACATTTTGTTAAAGCCTTAGTCGGTGGCATTAGCTACGGCAAAAGTCAGTTCAATCGTGCGATTCAATCCCGACGCCAACCAGGGTCATCTTTTAAGCCCTTTGTCTACTACGCTGCCTTTGCTAGCGGCAAATATGGTCCTGATTCTACCGTAATCGATGCTCCAGTGAGCTATCGCGATGGTGATGGTTATTACTCTCCCCAAAACTATGGGGGTGGCTTCTCTGGTGCAATGAGCATCCGTACTGCCTTGGCACAATCTAGCAATGTCCCCGCCGTTAAGATTGGAAGAGCGGTTGGCTTAGATAAAGTCATTGAAGTCTGCCGTAGCATTGGGATTAAGAGTCCGATGGAACCCGTAACCTCTTTACCTCTGGGGGCTGTTGGTGTAACACCATTAGAAATGGCGGGAGCCTTTTCTACTTTTGCTAGTAATGGTTGGTATTCTGATCCAACTGTGATTGTGCGAGTCACTGATAGTAATGGAAATGTGTTGCTAGATAACACACCGAAACCCCGGCAGATTCTCGATCCTTGGGCGACGGCTTCCCTGAATAATGTGCTACAAGGTGTGATCACTAACGGTACAGGAAAAAATGCTCAGATCGGGCGTCCGGCGGCGGGTAAAACGGGTACAACTTCCTCAGAGCGAGATATTTGGTTTGTCGGATATGTACCGCAGTTAGCGGCGGCGGTTTGGGTTGGTAATGATGACAACAGACCAATGGGTGGTGGTGCAACAGGTGGTGGCTATGTGGCACCGATCTGGCGAGATTTTATGCTCCAGGCTTTGAAAAATGAGCCAGTGCAATACTTTCAACCAGCGTCTAAATTTACCCCACCTAACTAACGTTTAATCTGGCGGCGTCAGCTATCAGCTTTTAAGGTTGAGGAAGTGAGCGGTACTCAAGGCTTACTTTAGGATGACAAACAACCGACAAAAAGCTGATAGCGAAGCTTTATTTGAGAAGTGGAGCATCTAAACTAAACCCTAAGGTTGCTTTTCTAGCTCTGACTTCATTCGCTGCAACGTCATGTTCATTTGCTCGAACATTTGCTGAGGCGTTATCCCAAATTGACCAAGCTGTGTGTTCAATTGCTCTACCGTCATCTGCGCCATAAAGTCATCCGATAACTCAAAGCGCTTCATGAATATCTTGTAGCGCTCCATCATCGATTCCATTTGAGAAATGAAAATCTTTTTTCCTTCGATGTCAAATTTGCCATAGCTGCCTCCCAATTCGATTAGGGATTGGTAATCTTCAAACAGCTTCTTGGCTTCTTCCTGAACTATATCTGAATCAAAAAAACCCATGCCCTTATTCTTTCAACCATTGGGTTGTATTGCTGCCTTATAGTCAAATTTTAATGCAGCATAGGACTTGAGAAAAGGCGGGTTTCCGTATCGCTGCTAGACGGTAAAGCTCATAGAGATGGAGAAAAGTATTGAGTGCCAAGGGAGAGAAGCGAGATTTTCTGATTCTTGGTCAATATCATATAAAAATAACGCTGGCTCTGTTTACCTTTAAGAGCCAATCCTACGGGTAGTAACAAGTATGTTGAGCAAGCCGAAAAATCGCCGAGTTGCCGCACTGTTAGCCTTTGCTGGGACAGTAGCACCCGTTTCTGGGTTACATAAGTTTTATTTGGGGCAGCCGATTTGGGGGATACTGTATTTGCTCCTTTGGGGAACGCACCTGCCGCAAGTTGCTTGTGCGATTGAAGCCGTATGGTATTTGGCACAAAGTGGTGATGAATTTGACCGCAATTTCAATTTAGCGACGCTCCCGGCTCAATCGTCAGTATCCACTCAAACAGCAGTTGATCCCGCCCAAGTGGGAGCGATCGCTGATGCCCTGAGACAGCTAGACAGCTTGCGTCAAGACGGGCTAATGTCTGAGTATGAATTTGAGCAAAAGCGCCGCCAATTGCTCGATCGCATTGCTTGAAACCGATGGCACCCTTTAACTGGCTTCCACAAGATCGAATTAACCCAAATTGGCAAGCCATCCAGGCAAAGATTCAACATGACCCTTATTATCGGCTGCAATCAGCCCAAGAAATCGTCGTAGCCGCCCAGTTGGGGCTGAAAATTGACGTGAATCAAGCGAGTGTGGATGATTGGCTCAGACTGCCGGGACTGTCGATTCATCAAGCGCGGACGCTTTTTGACCTCACCAGCCTGGGCGTTCAGTTTTGCTGCTTAGAAGACATTGCCGCTGCTCTTGGTGTGCCAATTGGTCGCCTGCTACCGTTAAAACCAATTTTAAGCTTTTGCTACTACGACGAAGAAAGCCCTTCAACTCCTCAGTTAGTTAATCCCAACACGGCGTCAGTGGAACAGTTAACCAAAATTCCAGCAGTGGACTTGTTTCTGGCTAGAGCGATCGCACAAAATCGCCTTGAGTGTGGTGTATATCGGAATCTTGCCGATTTTGGACGCCGCCTTTCCCTCAATCCTCAGCTAATCTCTGAGCTAATGTATTACCTACGGTTTTAACTTAATTAATGTTCCAACACTTGAGCGAACGAGCCGAAGTGCCTAAACTACAGCATTCAATCAGAAACCGATAAAACCGCCTTACCCAGAAAACGGCGATCGCTTAATTTTTGTGCCACATCTGCCACCTGTGTCCAAGATACCTCCAAATCAATGTGAGGTACGAGTGACCTTTCTGCCACGAAGTTCACCAACCGCGCTAACCCTGCCGCTGCCGTTTGTTTTTTCAATTCATGGAACAAAATGAAACCATACAAACTCAAGCCACCTTTCCCGTAGAACTGCGAGGCGTTAAACATCACATCAGCTCCCGCCGTAGTCCCGAACAAAACACACTTACCATCGGGTGCCAACGCTTCCAGCACCGCAGGCAGTGTCTCGCCACCAATCGAATCCAAAATTAAGTCATAAACTCCGTGCTGGGCAATCAAATCCCGCTCACTCCCAACAATAATCTGGTTTACCCCGGCTTTTTTCACAAATTCCGCAAGTTCCACACGGCGCACCTGAGCAGTTACTTTTGCCCCGGCACAACGCGCCAGTTGGCAAGCAAAATGCCCCACACCGCCAGACGCTCCTGTAATTAAAACCGATTTCCCCAGCAACAATCCCCCGTGATCCAATGCTAGCAAGGCGGTTAAGCCCGCTACGGGTAAGGTTGCCGCATCCCGAAAACTCACAGAAGACGGCAGTTGTGCAAGAGAATGAGTTGGTACAGCTACCAATTGCGCCCAAGATCCTGCTGGTAAAAAACCCACAACTCGCGTTCCTTCAGGAAATCCAGAGCCATCCGCCGCCGCTACTTCAATCGTACCCGCTAAGTCCCAACCGGGTCGCCATCCTGCTGGAGCCGTTAACGAGCGTCGCACTTCTCCTCGATTGAGGGAAACAGCCGCAACACGCACAAGGGCTTCTGAGGGTGAGGGAGTGGGGCGATCAACTTCACGGATTGCTAATCGTCCAGCTAGGCTTGGATCGACTACAACTGCTTGTATTGTGTTCATTTTTTAATTAATTTTAGGTTCAATGAATTAAACCATAAACCTTTTTTAAAAGTTTAGAAGTTAACGCCCCGCTAGGCTAAGGTAATGTCTTTGACCTTCAACGGCAAAAATCAGCCACCCAGCTAGAACCACAACAATTGGAGAGTAGCGACTAAGCAAAATACACCACAGGACAGGGAAACGATATTATTGTGCCTTTACAAATGACCCGAACCAGTTAACTCTTGACATGAGCAGACCAAACCCCAAATCCAATCAAGCGAGGTATGATGTCCCGTAGAATTGGCAAGCTCAGGAAGAATGGTGGCTTGAACTGCCCGTCTGAATTCATAGCACGGACAAGAATCTGCTGCTGCATTAACGATTGAAAAGCTTGGATAATCCGCGTTGGTAACTCCCTCTGGCGCTGCACTTGTGCCAAATCCCACAAATGTAAATGTTCCTTCTTAAGTGGCTCACTCAGGACATTCGCCGCGACAACTGCATCTTGAATCGCGTAGTTAATCCCCACACCGCCAACAGGCGACATCACATGAGCCGCATCTCCAATCAGCAATAGTCCAGGACGATACCAGCGCTTCAGGCGCGTTGATTCGACACTGAGGAAGGCAATTTGTGACCAATCTTTGAGTTGAGCAACGCGATCGCTTAATTCTGGCACAACTTCAGCAATCGATTCTCTTAACGCCGCCAAGCCCTCAGCACGCAGTTTTTGGTATCCTCCTTTAGGAATAACATAGGCAATCTGCCAGGTATCAGAGCGATCGAGCATTGCGACAATATGACCTTTGCCAATGCGACCATTTAACCCCTCAGCTTCGTCTGATTTACGCGGTAAGCGGAACCACAGCACATCCATTGGCGGCGATGTTTCAATTGCCTCAAATCCAACTAATTGACGCAGCTTCGAGTGGCGACCATCCGCACCAACTGTAAGCTGTGACCTGATTTCATGCCAACCCCCATGTCCTCGATAGCGAACCCCGCGAATTTCTCCATCCTCTTTAATTAATTCCTGTACATTCGCACCTAGGACTAGCTGAAAATTCGGATACTTTTTGGCTTCTTCGGTGATGAACTCTAGAAATTTCACCTGCGGAAGCACCATGATGTACGGATACCGCGTTTTCAGTCGGCTGAAATCAGCGCTAAAGGCGGCAGACTGCTGATTATTTGCTTGGATAGTCAGCTTACGCATCTTGCTGTGGGGCAGTTGCAGTAAGCGTTCAACTAATCCTAATTCTTCCATAATCTCCATCACCGAGGGATGAATCGTATCGCCCCGGAAATCTCGATCAAAGTCTTTGTGCGCCTCCAACAACATTACCTCAATACCTTGACGCGCCAAAAGTAATGCCAGTAATACCCCAGCCGGTCCACCGCCGACGATACAACAGGTTGTCTGCTGGACATCACTGACTGATGGATGGGAATCAGTTGCGGTATTTTCAGAGATTATATTGCTCTCCATGAGAAAAACTCCTTTTACTTAATTGATTGATTAATCAAGTCTGGAAGAAAAAAAGACTGCCTTTAAGCTTCCTCAAGAAGCATCCCTTGCAGAAAAACCTCAACAATAGTTGTCACCATCGTTTCAGGCTTGAGCGTCTGAGCGTCCGGCTGGGGAAATACTTCGCGAGTGAGAACAAAAGCAATCAACGGACCGATAAAACAACGTGCAGCGGCTCCTGTGTCCATCCGTTTGAGTACACCAGCATCCATCTGCTTTTCCAAATATTGAGTCAGGAAGGCGAAACCGCGACCTGGCCCAATAGTATTGATCATGTCAGCAATGAGCGGGCGTCGGACGGCTTCACTGAGCATTAACTTGGTTAAGGCGATCGCATTTGGGTTATCCACAATTTTAAGAAACGTCGTCGCAAACACCGTAAGCGCTTCGCGGGGTGGAAGTGTCATCATCTCCTCACTGTGACTAAGTAATTGCAGCATTGGGATACGCTGTTCCAGTACCTGCCGAAATAAATCGCTTTTATCTTTGAAGTAGTGGTAAATCAAACCCGGTGAGCCAACCTCAGACGCCGCCGCAATATCTTTGTTCGTCGCCTTCTCAAAGCCCTTGCTGGCAAAGACTTGCAAAGCACCATCGATGATTTGCTGTCGCCGACTCTCAAAATCTTGCTCATCCCGTGCTGGCATAGTTGTGTCTACTTAATTGACTGATTAATCAAACATAAAGCAAAAAGTAATTAATCAAAAGGCTTTGCGGTCATATTTTAATAATGTTGCTCGTGATTACAAAATTTGTAGGCGTAGGTTAGCACGGTCGAGCTACCCGACAATTTGAGGTTATACATAGAAATACCCTAGTCAAAGTACGATGGAGTCAGGCAAAACGTTTTAACTCCCGTGGCTCAGGTTATTCTCGAAAACATCTATAAAAGCTTTCCCGGTCGAAAAGGAGAGCGCACAGTGGCTTCCTCTACGGCAGAACCCATGCTGTTACCCGGGGATGAAGCGCCCGTAACAACTGATAAATCGTCACAACTACCGGGCAGTATTAACATTTTGCGGCGGATCAATTTAACCGTCAAAGATGGCGAGTTTATGGTACTCGTGGGGCCTTCAGGCTGTGGTAAAAGTACCCTTCTGCGACTGATAGCAGGGCTAGAAACCCTAACAGGCGGCAAGATTTGGGTGGGGGAGGCATTAGTAAATGACCTCCCTCCAAAGGAACGAGACATCGCGATGGTGTTTCAAAACTACGCCCTTTATCCCCACCTAACGGTTTATGACAACATTGCCTTTGGACTGCGGCGCACAAAATCGGAAAATGAAGTAGAGCAATCTCCTCAGCAGGTTCCGCCTTGGTTAGAGAAGGCAGTAGTGGGAATGACGCGATCGCTTCCTTTGGGATTGCGCTACCTTTCCGATAAAGAAAAAGCGGTCGATAAGCAAGTCCGCACCGTTGCCCAATTATTGCAAATTGAGTCACTTCTCAATCGCTTGCCGAAACAACTATCCGGGGGGCAAAAGCAACGAGTCGCCCTAGGACGGGCAATTTCTCGCAACCCTCAAGTCTTTTTGATGGATGAACCCCTCTCTAACCTAGATGCCAAACTCCGGGCAGAAACTCGCACCCAAATTGTTAAACTTCAGCGACAACTAGGGACAACGACAATTTACGTCACCCACGATCAAACTGAAGCGATGACAATGGGCGATCGCATTGCGGTGATGAATCAAGGGCAAATCCAACAACTTGCGCCTCCACTAGAACTCTACAACCACCCCGCAAATCAATTTGTAGCTGAATTTATCGGTTCCCCACCGATGAACTTTCTCCCGGTACAAGTTAAAGCACCTCTGCTAATTCAACATCCCCAGTTTCGCTTGACGCTGCCGGAAGTTTGGGAATCGGTTCTGCAAAAGTACAACGGACGCACTCTCACCTTGGGCATTCGTCCCGAACATTTAAGCATCGGTGTCCCCGCACCGAAAAACCTGCTGGTGCAAGTTGAGCTTGTAGAAGCACTGGGTAACGATACTTATTTATCCGTAAGTCTGACCGAGACATCGACTCTCCAGGTAAGAATTCCACCGGATCAAGTTGTCCGAATTGGCGATCGCCTTTGGTTGTCCATTGCCGTCGATAAAATTCATCTCTTCGACCCGCAAACGGCTATGGCAATTCAGTCTGAGTCTCAAGGTTAACGCCAATTAGGCGATCGTTTACCTCCTCTGGCGGATAACCCTTGCCTGTAATTACGTTACATTTGTTTACTACGAGGCTGTAGTAATTAAACGGCACTTACCAGGAGCCGCCACTAATCGCTGCGAAGTAATATCAACCAACTAACCCCAGAGAAATAAGACCATAACCTTCTCTTTCTAAAAGGTTAATTAAAAACTATATAGGTTTATAACCTCAGAAGGAGACACAAAGCGAAATAGTGAGTTACATTAATTTACATAGCCGAGAAAAACATAACGAGTTTGTTACAAAAAGGATCAACAACCATGAACAACGCACCGACTCCTCCAATCATGGACCCCGCAGAGCGCAACTCTTGGAAAACAGGTTTCACACCTCAAGCCGAAATCTGGAATGGACGCCTTGCAATGATCGGGTTTGTCGCCGCTTTACTGACTGAGTTTTTGGCAAACCAGGGTGTTCTACACTTCTGGGGTTTGATGTAATTCCTCAGCAACTGAATTAAGCGCAATTAATCATTAACCAAAGGAATGCAACAAATGACTAAGACAACGACACCACCAATCACCAATCCTGAAGATCGTAACGCTGTTAAGTTTGGCTTCACACCTCAAGCCGAAATCTGGAATGGTCGTTTAGCAATGTTGGGCTTTGTAATTGCGATCGCAATTGAAATGTTTTCTAACCAAGGTGTTCTACACTACTGGGGCTTAATCTAAACTTCCCGTCAATCAGAGTGGAACATCTATCTAAATTATTTGATATTAGGAGCAAGCAAATGACTAAAACAACGACACCACCAATCACCAATCCTGAAGATCGTAACGCTGTTAAGTTTGGCTTTACACCTCAAGCCGAAATCTGGAATGGTCGTTTAGCGATGTTGGGCTTCGTAATTGCGATCGCGATTGAGATGTTTTCTAGCCAAGGTGTTCTACACTACTGGGGCTTGCTGTAACTTAAATGTGCAAGCGATTAGTTGAATAACAAAACCGAGGATATTTTTAGTAAGCATCCTCGGTTTTTTCGCTTCAATTTAAGGATTTAATTGACCCCCAGCTTTCCAGCTTTCCATCAATTGCTTAGAAGCTTCAAAGTGCATCGAGTCTTCCCTCGCTCCTCCAAATCCAGCACCCCAGTAAAACTTCTCAGCGCGAAAATAAGGTTCCAGTTCCTTGAGGCCTAGCTGAGTCTTTCCGTCACCCACAGCATCGAGCTTACCGTTCATTTTCAGGTCGATGGCTGTCCCCCAAGAGTGATTTGAGAAATCCGCTCCACCTCGAACTTTACGGACACAAAGCATCCCGGCTGTTCCTAATTGGTTGTAAACTTCCGGCTTATCTCGCTTAACTGCTGCAAAAATACGTTTGAGTGTACTAACCGCAGGCTTAAGACCAGTTACTCTAAACAGACCGACATTATCTGTCACCATAAGCTTCTTGAGGTTAGCATTCGTCACGGCGGAGCAATCGGTTGTCAGCGCTCCTGGTACACCAAGAACACCTTTCATGTATGTAGCTGTTGTCGATGTCATTCCTCCGTTGACTGGTGAAGGTATAGCAACAAGTTGGCTGTAATCGGTAGCAGCATGAGCTGGAGAAATTATTGTTACAAATAGCAGTAGCACAGTCAGCAGCTTTACAAAGGTTTTTTGATTAAGGGGGCTAGGAAAGGTTATAAGTGTTTTTTGGTGAGAAAGCATATTAACCTGCTTTACTTGTGCTCAGAATTATCTGAAATATAGGTTTCTCAAAACCCGAAGCGAAGTACCCTATAGGATACTATTTCAATTTCTGAAGTTCCTCTAACCCGAACATCGTTGCTTGTTTTCACATCCTGACAGTCTCAATGTAGAGCAGTCGGCGTTTTCGATAAAATAGAGCAGAATGTTGCAACAAAATAAACTTTCAGGACGCCCATGACCACTGCTGCTCCGGTTAAGACTCAGTATGAAGCAATTATTGGTCTAGAAACCCATTGTCAACTGAGTACCCAAACTAAGATTTTCTCGAATTCCTCTACAGAATTTGGTTCTACTCCGAATACAAACATTGACCCGATTTGTCTGGGAATGCCGGGAGTATTGCCTGTACTCAATCAAAAAGTTCTAGAATATGCCGTTAAAGCGGGTTTAGCCCTCAATTGCCAGATTGCACCCTATAGTAAGTTTGACCGGAAACAGTATTTTTATCCTGACCTGCCAAAAAATTATCAAATTTCTCAATTCGATTTGCCAATTGCCGA
>CADCTM010000169.1:13446-14892 GCA_902805485.1 uncultured Coleofasciculus sp.
GGTTGGAGATTGAATTACCTGATGAGGCGGGGAATCCAATTCGTAAGAAGATTGGGATTACTCGTCTGCATATGGAAGAAGATGCGGGAAAGCTGGTTCATGCGGGAAGCGATGGCATTTCCGGTTCTACCTACTCGTTAGTAGACTATAACCGTGCGGGGGTGCCACTAATCGAAATTGTCTCAGAACCGGATCTGCGATCGGGACAAGAAGCGGCGGAATATGCCCAAGAATTGCGCCGAATTATGCGCTACATCGGCGTTAGTGATGGCAATATGCAGGAAGGTTCTCTGCGCTGCGATGTTAATATTTCCGTGCGTCCCTTTGGACAGAAGGAGTTTGGCGTCAAAGTCGAAATCAAGAATATGAACTCCTTCAGTGCGATCCAAAAAGCGATCGAATATGAAATTGAGCGCCAAATCGAGGCGGTTGAAGCGGGAGAGCGTATTATTCAAGAAACTCGTCTTTGGGAAGAAGGCAGCCAACGTACTATTAGTATGCGGGTGAAAGAAGGTTCTAGCGATTACCGTTACTTTCCTGAACCTGATTTGCCGCCAATTGAAGTTTCAATTGAGCAGTTGGAAGAATGGCGTGCCACACTTCCTGAACTTCCCGCCCAAAAACGGCATCGTTATGAAGGTGAATTGGGACTTTCTGCTTATGATGCGCGTGTGTTGACGGATGATCGGTTGGTGGCGGAGTATTTTGAAAAGGCGATTGCAACGGCGGCAAATCCCAAACAAACCGCTAACTGGGTAATGGGAGACATTGCAGCCTATCTCAATAACGAGAAACTGCTCATTACGCAAATTGCTCTTACACCCGAAGTTTTGGCAGAACTGATCACTTTAATTGAAGACGGCACGATTAGCGGCAAGATTGCCAAAGATATTCTACCGGAACTGTTGACTCAAGGCGGTTCTGTGAAGGAACTCGTTGAGCGCAAAGGTTTGATTCAAATCTCTGATACGGCTGAACTCGAAGCGATGATTGATGAGGTAATTGCGGCTAATCCCAAGGAACTCGAACAGTATCGTAACGGCAAAACAAAGCTTCAAGGCTTTTTTGTTGGGCAAGTGATGAAGAAAACCAACGGACGCGCTGATCCTAAGCTGACTAACCAAATTTTGGGTAAGAAGTTGAATGGTTAATTCAGTGTCTAAAACCAACTGACGGACACTCTTCAACTGAAACTTCATCGAAAAATCATAATATGGGGTTACACCCTCCATCCCTATAATGTTATAGTGCGATAAGTAGATGCACCCTGATGATCGGGAGAGTTACGCAAGTGACTCTCCTTTTTTTGTCAATATGGATTCAAAGCCTTTGGAAAAACTTTTGCTTAGGGGGTGACACCCCTCACCCCAGTCGTTTATACTTAGGACAAGTAGATGCACCCTGATGACTGGGAGAGTTACGCAAGTGGCTCTCTTTTTTTTGCCG
>CADCTM010000170.1 GCA_902805485.1 uncultured Coleofasciculus sp.
CTCGACTGTGGTAACTCAACTCAAAAATGCGCTGAAATGCTGACTATGCTTATATTCGGCTGGTTACCATTTTTCTGGTAACTGAGCTGATGAGTGACTAGAAACTTCGGTAACTGACAAGGTAACTAAGCTTGATAGAGAGTTACCAGCGCCACCACTGCTATCGGGAGGAGGAGAACTGGGTGGAGAATTCGCAGCGTCTGGTAGTTCAAAGCCATTAAGTCGGTCTAAGAGCAGTTGGATTGGTATCTCCACACAACTGCGCGTTACCGTTTCGGGTGGCGTTGGAAGTAGGCTGTTACCATCAGCATCAGTACGAAGATTGACCTTGAGCCGCTGGTAGGTTACTGAAGAGTCCTTATCACAGTGAAACTTCTGCTTGCTACAGGTCTTACCTCCTGCCTTCTCAATTTGCTGCCGAATTATCTTCTGGCTGTAGGGCAGATTATTTTTGAAATACCGAGACATCGTGGGCCAGACCCCATGCAGATAAACCGCCAAGGATTTATAGTTGCGGTTTTCCGAGCTGCCATCCTCGGTTATTAAGCGACAATTCCACTCTCCCACTTCGGTTTGCGATCGCAGCACCAGGAGTCGGTCAATAAAGTCATCCAGGGAAGATTTTTTCGATTCATCCTGATTCGCATCACCGCACAAACCTTTGAGATAAGCCCATACCTCCTCCTTAGAAACGGCACCCGAAAGCTCAGCTAATCGAAAGGCATAAAAACCAACCAGAGCAAGACTTGACGCTAACCGGGAATGGGCGGCTGGCAGTAAACCGATAAGTTCGCTCTGCAAGTTCTTAACTTCCTGTTGAGGGTAACCGAGTTGAATCAGTTGAGGGAGAACGCAAGAAGCAATTCGCGAATATTCATGTAACTCCCGGTAAGCCATCGGATTGGGGGTTCCTTCAAACGCCAAGCGAATAAGCCGGGATAGAATAATTGGGTCATCATCTCCAATCGAGAAATTAGAACCGACCATCAAAGGACTGTGTGGGTCTTGGCTATTTTCTCGAACCACCCGCGAAGCCCCGCCGTACTGCGTCTTTACCTGCTGGATAACCCAGTCAATTTGTGCTTTATCTGGATCATCGAGAAACTGCGCTATCCCTCCCATCAGCTTGAACCGTTCGTGGTAAGCGCTTTCTGAAGTCTTCTGGAGTTTAGCCCGATGATCCAATCCCAACAGGGAGAGGGCAGTTACCCCGGCTACGGTTTTGCCGGTTCCAGCGTCACCGTATAATCCTAAAACTGGGAAAGAGCCTTCTTCTTCCAAGATTTCGTCGTAGAACAAACCCGCTACGACAAAGGACATGGTGAAGAAAGCAGGCATAAACCCAGACTGACCGAAAAAGTTTCGCATGGAATCGACCAAGTGCGTTAAAACTTCGGGTTCGGGTTCGGTGCAGATTTTAGGGATGGGAATTTTTTCTTTCGCGATCGCAGCTTTGTTAAAGACCCAGTTCGACTCCGATTCGGTAATGAAATGTCCATCTGAGGAAATCTGGCAGTTGGGGAACACCCAAGCCCCATCGGATTGCCGACCGATGCGATCGCACAACTTGTAAGGCTTCCCCCCGCGTTCCCGGTAAGCTGCCAATTCCTTGTGCAGGTATTTCTGAAGCTGCTCAGATTTGAACTTGTTGGTCAAATAAACCTTGCCGGTAGCCCGCGATAGAGTATTGATAAAGTCGGTTACCTTGTGAAACGCTTCCGCCGGAACTACCACCCGGTCTTGCTCGGAGTAAGAGTCATACGTGCGCTTTACCTGCACCATCACCCCGCCAAAGCCATCATTAATCCCCAGTAGTTCCCGCTCGACTTTAAAGCTAAAGTTTGTTAGAGGAATCCACTTGAACTCAGGCTGTAGCTCATTAGAGCCTTTTTTCGGCTTGATCCAATACCCTAATTCAGAACGATGGGGATGTTGTACGGGAGCCATCCAATCAGAAGTGTCGAATCGGTTGTCGCTGTGCAGCAGTTGGTCACGGATGAGAGGTGGCCACAAAGTCATCCACTCATCAACTGAGATGTAAGTGAGCTGGTAACGGCCTCCCGCTCGTATCAGATCGTCAACATCGCCACTCTCTTTAGTGGTTTGATCCCACCAGCCAATCCGAGTCTTACACCCCCATTGTTGCAGGAGTTTAAGGGTTTCGTAGTAGCGGCGCATAATCTGCTGGTTTGAAAGCATCCCAGCATCAACGTATAAATCGACTACCAGGCTGCAAATGGGTACATCCCGTTCTGCCGCCACTTTATCTAAGTATCGCTTCAATAACTTGGGTGTCGAGTCCCAAGCTGCACCAGGGGCACCGATGACGATTTGTCGGAGAAAACACGCCGCTGACCAAGCTTTCAAGACTCCCTCAGCTAACCCAATGGAGGGGAGTTCAACAGACGGGGGGCGGCAGAACGTCAAGGGTATTTCCCCATTGTCCAACCTTGGCCCGTTGCCAGAAGCTGGGGCTGACGACCCCCACTTGTACTTGCCGGTGCTGGTATCATCGGGGCGCAACTGGAAACCAATAATTTGCCCTAATTCGTTGCAAATTGGTAGAAACAGCCCAGGTTGACCGTATAAGTAGAAGGAACCTTCGCGTTCAACCACGCCAGGTAAATCGCTACTGACATTTTTTACCTTAACTTCTTGCCAAGACCGGAAGCCGATAAAATCAAGAAATTCACCGAGTCCGCGATCGCGTATTAACTGAGACTGGTGAGCGGCTCCAAGTGACAATTGCTCTATTATCTGCCGATATTGCTCATCTCGCTCTTGTTCGTTGAGGATTCGACGTTGGGGATTGGAAGAGTTAGTAGATTCTTCCTCTAACGTTTGAGACTTCTCTTCTCTAGGGCGACAGCGATAGTAACTGGGGTGAGTGGGGTCGTTCCACTCTGGGAATTGCAGCGGGTAGGCTTCTTGCACTGCCCTTGCCCAGGAGGAAGGAAGTCCAGTTAAGTCAGCCATTTCTCGTGTGGAAGCTTTTTTCCCTTGACTTTGAAGAAAGCTTGCAGTTCTCAGAAGTTCATCTGCAACCTGAGGCTCTATGAATTCCTGCCCCATTCCATCTGATAATTCTCGGATGAAAACGTAACCGGACGGGGCGGAATGGGGAAGTGAGTGATAACAGTAAATGCTGCCGTCGTGATTGCGCTTGCAACTTCCTGTCGTGTTCTCACAAACCTGACAGGGACTTTGCTTTGTAGAGTATTTACCCTTTTTGACTGTTCCTGGCATAATTTGTTGGCTCTCAATAAATGCAAATCGGGCAAAAAGATAGTGGTGTGAAAACGGCAGGCAAAAGATGCGATTGCACTAAATCTCGATTCGACTGGCAGCAATGTGATAAACAGCTCGGCGAGTCAGTGAAAAGTTATTAATTATCTAGTGCTACTAACTTTGGTTTCCTATAGACGTGTTTCAGCTATATATTTGAGTTCTCAGTGTTTTGAAAAACCTTTACTGTTCGATATGAGTCGCTTTAACTGCCGATGCTGTTTGTAAAAGGTGGTAGCAAGCCCAATCCACCAAACTCATTCCAGCGGCGCGTGCGGCATCCTCAAATATCGGTTGTAAGTGTCCTGGGAGTGTAAGCGTGAAGTTTGAAGGATTGGGTTGAGTTTTCTGGTTAGCTGAGTCAGCAACAGCCTGCTGCTCGCTCCAAAGGTGACATTCCGCTCCCCTCGTATCGCCGTCTTTTTCGAGAAAAGTCAAAATACCAAACTTGTTGCAATAGAAGCTGTGGTTATCTTTGACTGATTCTCGGCTATAATGCTGGCAGTTCCAACAGCTGCGCTTTTGGGGAGTTGCTTCTTCACTCTGGTGACTGGCTCCTGGGAGTTTCTTAAGATGCTTGAGAGCTGCATCTACGCTCTGCTCGTTGAGAACTTTACGTAAATCGAGTACTCGCCCGATATCACCTTGAGACTTCAACTCGTCTATAGCCTCAACCACCTTCTTACCTTTAGCATAAGTTCGACCGCTGCCCAAACCTACAAGCTTAGCTACGCGATCACGGCTTTTCCCTTTAGACGCTTGTGGAAAATTTTCCACAAGCGTCTCGTGAGTCTCCCTTCCTAACTTTTGGTTGGTAATCGCGGCTGCGAGTTGCTGTCGTTGCTTGGCTTTAGCCCTCTCCACTCGCTCCCAAGCTTCAGCTTCCCGGACTTTTTGCTCACGAGTCTTTTCACGATTAGCATTTTCTAGGAGCAGGGCTTCTAGTTCAGCCTC
>CADCTM010000171.1 GCA_902805485.1 uncultured Coleofasciculus sp.
ACTGTGGACTGAATTGTAAAGGCATGGATATAGTGAATCAAGAAATCCGCCCTAGCCATTGTGATGGGCATTATTGCCACCTTGCCACGCCCCAATTAGTCCGATACATATGACTAGCAACGATAAACATGACTGCCAGAGCCAGATGATGGCGCTAGTCGCCGAAGGAATCGCTTTATTGTAATTCTTGCGATTTGAAATAAAACCTTTGCCTTTCCAATTTTTCACTGAGTCCCAGGTAGGCGTGAATCCTTGAAACACGCCTTGCCTAGAAATACACCCGTTTAACTTAGAAATACCGCTAGATATCTAGACCTGCAAAGGCTTAGGTCTAAACCAATTGTTCCAGCGAAACAGTTACAGGTTCGATGTCCCAAAAATCCTCACAATAATCACGAATTGAACGGTCTGAAGAAAACTTACCCATCCGTGCTGCATTGAGAATCGACATCCGCGTCCAGTTTTCTTGGTCTTGATAAGCCTGACTGACTTTTTCCTGACAATCAATGTAAGAGCGGTAATCAGCAAACAGCATGTACTGATCCTGATTAAGGAGCGAATTCACAAGCGGTTTAAATAGGTCAGGAGATCCGTGGGAAAAGAAACCAGAAGCAATCCGGTCAATCGCTAATTTGAGTTCGGGATCGCTGTTGTAGTACTTCCGTGGGTTATAGCCACTATTTTTCATGTCAGAAACTTCTTGAGCTGTCAAGCCAAACAAGAAGAAATTCTCCGCCCCGACTTCCTCGCGAATTTCAACGTTAGCACCGTCTAGGGTGCCGATGGTTAGTGCGCCATTCATGGCAAACTTCATATTGCCTGTACCAGATGCTTCCTTGCCGGCTGTCGAAATTTGCTCAGATAAATCAGCCGCCGGATAAACTCGTTGAGCAAACTTAACATTGTAATTTTTCAAGAAAACTACCTTAAGTCGTCCGCGCACATCCGGGTCTCGGTTCACCACTTCCGCGACAGAATTGATTAACTTAATAATCAGCTTCGCCATGTAGTAACCAGGGGCAGCTTTGCCACCAAACAGGAATGTCCGAGGCGTAATCTCAATGTTGGGATTCGCTTTGATGCGGTTGTACAAAGTAACAATGTGAAGCAGATTCAAGTGCTGGCGCTTGTACTCGTGGAATCGTTTGGACAGGATATCAAACATGGAGTTGGGATTGACCTCAATGCCCGAGGTTTGCTGAATATAATCCCCCAACTCTTGCTTGAGTGCTTGCTTAATCTCCCGCCATTCTTGACGGAATTGGGCATCCTCAACAAACGCTTCTAACTTCTTGAGTTCATCCAGATTCTTAATCCAGTTATCGCCAATCTTGCTTGTAATCAGGTTGGTTAACCGATGGTTACTCAAGACCATAAAGCGGCGGGGAGTAACACCATTGGTCTTGTTATTAAACTTCTCAGGATACATCTCGTAGAAGTCGTGTAACACATCCTGTTGCAGAAGCTTGGTGTGCAAGGCAGCAACACCATTGATTGCATAACTTCCCACACAAGCTAGATGCGCCATGCGAACATACCGTTCGCCACTTTCATCAATCAGCGACATCCGTCCTAGCCTTGCTTCATCATCAATGAATTTGAGGCGAACGTCGTCAAGAAAACGGGAGTTGATTTCGTAAATAATTTGTAGGTGTCTGGGCAGCATGTCGGCAAACAGACTAATCGGCCAACGTTCCAAGGCTTCAGGTAGAAGGGTGTGATTAGTGTAGGCAAAGGTGTTTTTGGTGATGTTCCAAGCTTTGTCCCACTCCATGCCGTGTTCATCCATCAGCAACCGCATTAACTCGGCAACCGAAATCGCCGGGTGAGTATCATTCAACTGAACGACAAACTTCTGATGGAACTTCTCTAGGGGTAGCTTTTGAAGGAGTAATGTTCGGATCATGTCCTGCAACGAACAAGACACGAAAAAGATTTGTTGTGCCAAGCGAAGTTGCTTGCCTTGGGACGAATCATCGTTAGGATAGAGAACTTTCGAGATGTTTTCTGAGGTACTCTTTTCATAAACCGCACCCAGATAATCCCCAGAGTTAAATGCCTCAAAGTCAAAGGACTCTGATGCCTCTGCCTTCCACAGGCGTAAGGTGTTGGCGGTATTGGTTTTGTAACCTAAAATCGGCGTGTCGTAGGGAATGCCCATGACGACTTTGTAGGGAACCCACCGCACTCGATAGTTACCATGTTCATCGATGAATGTTTCGGTGTGACCGCCTAATTTTACCTCGACTGACCATTCAGGACGGGCAACTTCCCAGGGGTTGCCACCACTCAACCATTTGTCGGTAATTTCGACTTGCCAACCATCTCGAATGTCTTGGTCAAAAATCCCAAATTCGTAGCGGATGCCATAGCCGACGGCGGGAATTTGTAGGGTAGCGAGGGAGTCGAGGTAGCAAGCGGCTAGTCGTCCTAAACCGCCGTTGCCGAGTCCCGGTTCTTCTTCTTGTTCCAGCAATTCGTCTAAGGATAGTCCCATCTCGGAGACAGCTTGACCGACTTGCTCGTAGATCCCTAGGTTAATTAGATTATTGCCCAGGTGGGGACCCATGAGAAATTCAGCCGAGAGATAGGCAACGGTTCGGGAACCGTTTTCGGTGTAGGTACGGGTGGTGTTGATCCAGCGTTGGAATAAGCGATCGCGTACGGTATAGGCTAATGCCATATAGTAGTCGTTCTTTGTCGCGATCCCCGTAAACTTGCCTTGAATATAAAATAGATTATCCAGGAAGGCTCGTTTTAGGGTTTCTCTACTTAACCCAGTGCGATCGTCCTCAACGATAACATTCTCTAGCAAGGCGTTTTCTGATGGTGGGTTCATAGTTGCGAAGTGCTTCTCGTTTTTGTGATTAACCACTAAATTGCTAGCGATAACAGTAGAATGCATTACAAATGCTTTGCACCCTATCTGCATAGACTAAGCCATCTGTTTGATTGCTGATTGAAACTGCTAGACAAATCTCTTCTAGAATAGGCTTACTCTGTCTTTGGCGCTAGGGAAGGGAGTCATGTCACAAACCTCTATTGTTACCAAATCTAAGAGTAAATCGCTGCCGCCCAGTCTGGTGGTGAAATTGGGAAAGTTTGTTTGGACAACTCTCTGGCATCTAATGATGTCACGACTTGCCCCACGGAATCAAACAGGAGAGTATGTTCGCCCAAGCAGTCAGTTTCGCCACAGTATCGGCACAGAGGCAGAAAATCCTTATCAGCCCGCCGCAGGGCGCTACTGCCTCATTGTTGGGTTAGGATGCCCTTGGGCACATCGTACCTTGGTTGTAAGGGCGCTGAAGGGGCTGTCTGACGGGATTGCGGTGTCTATTGCGTCGCCTTCACCAGATGCGGGAATTTGGGTTTTGGACTCAGAATTTGAGGGCTGTCAGACGCTGCCGGAATTGTACCAGTTAGCTAACCCTGGGTACAACGGGCGTTCTACGGTCCCTGTGTTGTGGGATAGCGAGAAAAAGGCGATCGTTAACAACGAGAGTGCAGAAATTATCGTGATGCTCAACTCCCAGTTCAACGATTTCGCCCAGTATCCCACGCTCAACCTCTATCCGGAGGAATTGCAGGAGACAATTGACAATTGGAATGAAAAAATCTACCACGCGGTGAATAATGGCGTATATCGTTGCGGCTTTGCACAAACTCAAGATGCCTACAACTCTTCTTGCGATGAACTGTTCACAACTTTAGATGAAATTGATACAGTACTGGCAACAAAGCGCTACCTTTGTGGAGATAAAGTAACGCTGGCAGATGTGCGTTTGTTCACAACTTTATTTCGTTTTGATGTTGTCTACTACGGCTTATTTAAGTGCAACCGCTACCGAATTCAGGATTATAAAAACTTAGGTCTTTATCTGCGGGATTTGTATCAGTTACCCGGTGTTGCTGAAACCTGCGATTTAGAGGCGGTAAAGCGGGATTATTATGGTAATCTTTTCCCCTTAAATCCAGGCGGCATTATTCCATCGGGACCTGATCTCACTAGCCTTTTGGAACCTCATAATCGTCAGTATAAAGAGCTAGCTATACCTGATTAATCGTATCAAGTTTATGCCAGTACCCTTGATTTGCCACTTTCTCATTGGACCTCCTGGTTGTGGTAAGTCCACTTTGGCGACTTTACTAACTCAGCTTGACCCAGATGCCCAAATTGTTTCTACTGACAATATTCGCTTATCCCTGTTTGGAGATGAAAGTATTCAGGGTG
>CADCTM010000172.1 GCA_902805485.1 uncultured Coleofasciculus sp.
AAAAAGCTTTTGGATTAAGCCTGTAGAAGCGATCGCTTCTGCCTTGGCAAAAATTATAGTCTAAACGTCACTCAGGCTAGAACCCGGTAAAATACAGCAGTTTTCAAAGCTGGTTTGTTGTGGGTAGTCAACTGGAGCTACGCTTGGGCTACCGAGTTCGTTACAGTCAAAATACAGGGCAGCTCAAGTTTAGCGACAGCAGTTGCTACCGCACTTTCCGTCGTCCCGCCAATTAGCCACCATTTACTAATGTTTAGCAATCTACAAAAATTAACATTCAGGAAGCTAATGTTTAACCCTTCAAAGCTTTAGTAAAGTTCTTACGATAGGAGGGATTAGCAATAATCAAAGCCGGCCACAATAATGCTAAGGCAATCCGGTTAGGTAAACTGCGGTTAAAGTTAGTCCGCTCAAACCCTTTCCAGAACTTCCAAGCCCCGTAGCCGTAAGCGCCCAATAAAACAAAAACTAGTAAATTAATCATTTAATCAACCCCTAAGACAATTGATTCAGTTAACTTCATCTACACAGGCAAAAGTAAATTTTCGCATTTATGCAGACAACTACTTGCGGTGCCAGTGAGCCTCATACTTGGAAAGGACAGCCACACTTGAAGAGTGTAGGGAACTGTACACAATTGATTCCAACAACAGGTCAAAGTAGCATTAGATTTAGTTCTAGTGTATCGGTTGCTCAGGTGTGGCGTCACGCCGAACAGAAAGACACTCTTCAAATTTTCTTGCGTTTGCCACCCGTTTTGGCAAGCCTTAAACGTGAGTAAGGCTGACTTTATGAGAGGTATTTAATAGATTTACCTCGAAATAGTATCCCCTGAAGGGAGGAAACAATCTATCTTTATAAAAAAGTCGCGTCTTGTGGAGGATACCCTAAGTTTTACCATCATAGGAGACTATTAGAGATAGGTTACGAAACGTAAATTCTTACGAGTCAACTCGTAAGTCACGCAAATAGGAGGACTATATGCGAGCAGTGCTGATGGCAGGCGGTTCGGGAACACGTCTAAGGCCGCTGACCTGCGATCTTCCCAAACCGATGGTTCCCATACTAAATCGACCCATCGCTGAACATATTATCAACTTGCTCAAGCGACATCAGGTTACAGAGGTCGTGGCAACCTTGCACTATCTCCCCGACGTCATGCGAGATTACTTCCAAGACGGCAGTGACTTTGGCGTTCAAATGACCTACGCCGTGGAAGAAGACCAGCCTTTAGGTACGGCTGGGTGTGTCAAAAACATTGCGGAATTACTCGATGAAACATTTTTAGTAATTAGTGGTGACAGTATTACTGACTTTGATTTAACTGCTGCCATTGAATTTCATAAAAGCAACAAATCAAAAGCAACACTGATTTTAACCCGTGTACCCAATCCCGTTGAGTTTGGGGTTGTGATTACGGATGAGCAAATGCGTATCCGTAGGTTTTTAGAGAAACCCTCCGCTAGCGAGATTTTTTCCGATACCGTCAACACTGGTACTTACATTCTGGAACCGTCTGTCCTAGACTACCTGCCAGCTAATGAGGAATGTGACTTTTCCAAAGACCTATTTCCTTTGTTGCTGGAAAAAGACGAGCCAATGTACGGCTATATTGCCGATGGATACTGGTGTGATGTCGGTCATTTGGATGCTTACCGCGAAGCGCAGTACGACGGTTTACAGCAAAAAGTGGTGCTGGACTATGCTTATGAAGAGAAAAAACCCGGACTGTGGGTTGGTCAGAATACTTACATTGACCCAACTGCCAAAATAGAAGCACCCGTACTGATTGGTAGTAACTGCCGCATCGGGGCGCGGGTGAATATTGAAGCCGGTACCGTCATTGGCGATAATGTCACCGTCGGCGCTGATGCTGACCTGAAACGACCAATACTTTGGAATGGCGCAATTATCGGCGAGGAGGTTCATCTCCGTGCCTGTGTAATTTGCCGAGGCACCAGGGTAGACCGTCGCGCTCATGTCTTGGAAGGGGCAGTGGTTGGACCCCTATGCACAGTTGGGGAAGAAGCGCAAGTTAGTCCTGGTGTCAGAGTCTGGCCGAGCAAGAAAATCGAATCTGGAGCAACGCTAAATATTAACTTGATTTGGGGACACACCGCTCAACGAAATCTTTTTGGTCAGCGTGGCGTCCAAGGGTTGGCAAATATTGACATTACGCCAGAATTTGCCGTTAAGTTAGGCGCGGCTTATGGTTCGACCTTAAAACCCGGTTCTCAGGTGGCAATATCTCGCGACCAACGGAGTATATCCCGGATGGCTTCGCGGGCGTTAATTGCCGGTTTGATGTCTGTGGGAATTAATGTCCAGAATTTGGAGGCAACGGCGATCCCAATTACACGGATGATCATACCCACAATGGCAGTTGCGGGTGGACTTCATGTGCGGGTGCATCCAGACCGGGCGGATTCGCTGTTGATTGAGATTTTTGACTCGAAGGGAATTAATATCTCTAAGGGGCAAGAGAAGAAGATTGAGGGGGCTTATTCTAAGGAGGACTTAAGGCGATCGCAAATTCACGAAATCGGTAATGTCGGCTATCCGAGCCAAGTGCTGGATGTCTACAGTACGGGTTTTGAGAAGAATATTAACATTGAAGCGATTCGTCATAGCAGCTCAAAAGTCGTCATTGACTACGCCTACTCGGTTTCCGGTGCGGTGTTACCCATACTACTGGCGAAGTTTGGTTGTGATGCGGTTGTCCTTAATGCCAGTTTGAACCCGATGGCATTCTCATCAGTGGAACGCGAGGCATTGCTGACTCAATTGGGTCACGTTGTTGAGGCACTGAAAGCGAATTTTGGCGTGCAGGTGTCCGCGAATGGGGAACAACTGATTTTAGTCGATGAATCAGGCATTCCGATTCGAGGTGAACTCTTGACGGCGCTGATGGTGAGCATTATGCTGACTGCCTACCCTAGAGGCACGGTCGTTGTGCCTGTTCATGCCTCAAGTGCGGTGGAAAGCATTGCCCGACTTCATGATGGCAAGGTGATTCGGACAAAGGCGAATCCGACGGCATTGATGGAGGCAGCTCAAACGAATTCTAATGTGGTACTAGGCGGTAGTGGGGATATGGGCTTTATTTTCCCGCAGTTGCATCCTGGTTTTGATGCGATGTTCTGTATCGCGAAGATGATTGAGATGCTGACGGTACAAGAGCGATCGCTTGCTCAAATTCGTACCGAACTCCCTCGCGTTACCCACAAAACCTACACGGTTCGCTGTCCTTGGACGGTGAAGGGTTCGTTGATGCGTCATCTTGTAGAAACTCACTCGAATGAGAATCTAGAACTCGTTGATGGGGTGAAGATTGTTAATCATTACAATGACAGTTGGGTGTTAATCTTACCTGACGCTGGCGAACCGTTGGTACATATTTATGCCAACAGTGATGATCGGGAGTGGGTGGATGAAAACTTGCGGAAGTATCGCGCTTACGTCCAAGAGTTTGTTGAACAAGACTCAGGTGTAGAAGCACCGAAAGCGGAAGCTTTGTTGTAACGCTCTCGTTCCTTAGAGCATCCTGTCGCTACAATCGTGACAGGATGCTGTACCAAATACCGTGGTTTAGGCTTGCGGTGGTACAATTGTTCTATAAATGTATGCTGAACGCCTAAGGTTACTTGAACTATGAATAGCTGTATCTTAATGGCAGAGATCATTCAAGATCCAGAACTGCGGTATACGTCTGATAATCAAACTCCCCTCGCCCAGATGCTGGTTCAGTTTCCTGGTCAACGGGCTGATGATCCTCCAACAACGTTAAAGGTGGTTGGTTGGGGTAATTTTGCCACTGAAATTAAGGAAAATTATTCAACAGGCGATCGCGTTATTATTGAAGGTCGCTTGGGGATGAATACTATTGATCGCCCGGAGGGGTTTAAAGAAAAACGTGCGGAGTTGACTGCTTCCCGAATTTATAAATTGGGCGCGGATACGACATTTGAACCACACGTTGCTACACCAGCGACGAGTAGTGATGAAGCGGCTGGGGCGTCCACACCGGCTCCTAAGTCGAATAATGTGGTTGTCCCAATACGGTCAAATAAGCGCTCGACACCAGTAGTGGAGACGAATAATCTGGAAAGAGATTATGCTTTTTCCGGTACTGAGTCAACATTTGAACCGACAACAGTTCCTTCTTCTACTTCTCCCAAACAAGATCTCCTAAAAAGGAATATCATCCAAATATTTTTGATCCATGTTGGTA
>CADCTM010000173.1 GCA_902805485.1 uncultured Coleofasciculus sp.
ATATAATCAGATGGATAAATAATACTATAATCGCCGCCCCCGCCTGCTTGTAATCGGGCAAGCATCACTTCATTGGAATCAAAAACATTTGCGACAGCTTTGAAACCAGTTTCTTTATTGAAGCGGTCTAATAAATTTTGATCTGTATAATTAGACCAAGTGTAGATAAATAATTCTTTTGAATTAGAAGGTCGTTGATTAACCGTTTCTGAGCGCACTTCTGCCAGCGTCCAACCACACCCCGACAGCAGCTTGCTACTGAGTGTTGCCAGTCCTGCTAGCTGTAAGAATTGACGTCGTTTGAGACGTTTTGGAAATCCAAGAAGATAGTTATTATTCATAATGAATTAAAAATTGGTTCTTGTTTGGTGGTTGGTTCGGGTTTTTCATAAATGAGGCAACGGATGATGTAACGGATTTAAACCCAAAGTTATTATTTGTGATCCATCACTAATGCCTAATTAGCAATAGCGTACAGCTTGTTCCAGGGGAAGTGGTTCTCCAGTTTCGGCGTCTGTGTTGTGACAGGCAAACATTTCTCTGGGAGTTAGTTTTTCAAATTCTAAATCCTTGCCATTTCCGGTGAGAATATAGCCGCGTAGTTCTTTAATGTTCAGTTGAGTAAACTCATCAATTTCTGAGGTAAAGGAGCGCAAAATAAGCGAACCAGAAGGTTGACAGCTCACCAGTAGTTTTGCAATAAATAATTCTTTTGTCCCCCAATGTTCGCCATAAATTACTGTTTTCTCTTGACGGGTTAAGGGAATCACCAAGGGTTCGCCATCACCATCGAGAAATGTTGCGATCGCATTATTCAAGCAGTGAGACTCCAACTCTTGTAAAAATCCCTGCACTCCTGGGGTCTCCATCAGCGCATCACTCCTCCAAAACCAGACAATCACTTGCCGCCCAGCGGGCATAAACTGGGATATTGGAGTCTGGCAACTTGTTTGTGACATTGGGCAACATCACCGTTAAGCGATCGCCACTGAGCAATTCCACCACATAATGAACATGAGTTCCCATGTACATAACGTGCTGAAGACGACCTTCAAAACAATTAATATTTGAATCTGGTGGCGTCAGACTCAGGCGAATCTTCTCCGGGCGTACACTAACCACAATCTCGTGAGAATTAATCGAAGCATCTTTAGGCGATTTCGGCTGCACAACAATCTTTAAATTATTCGTCGTAACTACTTCCAATGATGAAGTATCAACGGATTCGATCCGCCCTTTAAATAAATTTGTATCGCCGATAAAATCGGCAACAAACGTTGTTCTAGGACGTTCATAAATTTCCGTTGGCGTCCCAATTTGTTCAATTTTACCCGCACGCATCACCGCAATCCGGTCAGAAAGACTTAACGCTTCTTCCTGGTCATGAGTCACTAAAATAAACGTTAATCCTAAATCTTGATGCAGATTCGAGAGTTCCACCTGCATTTCCTTCCGTAGCTTTAAATCCAACGCCCCTAACGGTTCATCTAACAACACCACCGCCGGACGATTGACTAATGCCCGTGCTAAGGCGACTCGTTGCTGCTGTCCCCCCGATAATTGCGCCGGAAAACGATTAGCTAATCCTTCAAGCTTCACTTGTTTAAGCGCTTTTTTTACCCGTTCTTCAATTTCCGACGCTTTCAGCTTTTTGAGACGTAAACCAAAAGCGACATTTTCCGACACCCTCAAGTGATTGAATAAAGCATAGCTTTGAAATACCGTATTAACCGGGCGGCGGTGGGCGGGAATTTGATTCATCGATTGTCCCTGAATCAGCACCTCTCCCGCTGAGGGCATCTCAAACCCTGCCACTAAGCGTAGAGTTGTCGTTTTCCCACAACCTGATGGGCCAAGAATACTAAAAAATTCTCCCCGGCGAATATTCAAATCAACACCACGGACAGCCGTTTCTCCATCGAACACCTTGAAAACCTTGCGGAGTTCAACATCAAGCTCAGTAGAAATATCTGGATGTTGTTCTTTAGCGGAAATTTGAGACATAGTGGTTATTTCAGATTTGGAGGCAGCCCCACCCAAAAAGAGAGTGTCATTTTGACTAAGCTTGAGCGTATTTCCCTACTTGGATTTATTTTATCCGTCTTTTGCAAGCGACTTGATTACTTAGTCCGTAGTCATGCATCATTTAAGCCTTGGTTTATTGCTGGGTGGATTCGGCAAAGCGTCAATGATTCGGCAAAAAGTCACAAAATCAACGATTTCACTTCGCAAACCCAGGATCTGAAGATAAGCCGTTGCTTTAGCCCTCAAACATGATCCCCAACACTAGACTAAGAAAAAATCTCTCACTCAATTCCCTAGATTTAAACCGGTAAACGTTTTTCCTATGACTGTAATTCAGCCTTCTGACCGAGGGCGCCAAACGACCTCCCGCACCGTCTTTTATCAAATCGGTAGGGGAACGGGCGGCGATAAGCTGATTGAGTGGACTCGCAAGTATGGCTTTGGACAAAAAACGGGCATTGAACTCAAGGGCGAAGAATCTGAAGGTTTGGTTGCCGATGATGAATGTTCCTGATATCCCCCCGCATCGGCTAAGAGTGGGACGGCGGAAGCGCCTCCTGGTGAGGTTCATACCTAGTTTGGTTCTTATGCGCCTTCTGAGCAGCCATAAATCTCGGTTGCCGCGTTTTGTGAGCATTCTGGTGGCGGCGGCGGCAAGACGGCAGCACCGATTGTGCTTCAGGTAATGAAGGCTTATTTTGGTAAGAATAAATCAGGTGTACCGATAACAGTGAAGCCTGTAGCGAATTAAGCGATCGCTTTCCCCGGCGATCCCCCTAAATCGGCTTTAAAAAAGAGGCAATAAGAGTTTTTCCCCCCTTAAAAGAGGGCGAGGGGGATCTTCCAGGATTTGTGCCAAAACCACTAAGCAATCAATGACTCGAAGCTCTGTAATTTCGAGGCATCCGCTATTTTAGCAAAGCCATAAATCCTAGAGGATTGACCGATTTGCTCCAAGACTTTTCTCACCTCAATGTTGGCGACAGTTGCCAGGTTCCTACCACCAAGAAGCGCAATGATTGCCGCGATCCCCACTCCCTGACCGACGCCGGCATTGAACTCCATAATTCTACCGGCAGAACAGGCGTAACCCTCAAACCCAGATGCCGGGCTGACCACGGCAAGGTTTGGAACATCTTTAATCAGGGCGTGCTGGATGCCGATGTTGAAGACAGGCGGCGGAAAACTCACGCTGGGGAACCCTAAAGCCCCGGCTTTTACCCCAATTCCGGGAATACCTCCGCGCACGTCAAAATGATAGGCAAACGTACCCAAGGCTTCACGGGGTGCCACTCCTCCCATGAGCATATCTGAGCCTGTCAGGGGATCGACGACGCCGATGACATTGCCCGCGTGTCTGATATAAAGTTCAGAGGCGGGAGTGACAGACGTTGCCCCAAAACTCTTGAGCCACTTTTCAACAAAAGCAACCTCTTCTAACATCTTTGGAGTCGGCTTTGCCCCGCCTCTAGCAAGTGCTTCTGCCTCGGTGCCAGTGACGGCAAATAACATCGCATTCCAGGAAAGTCTTTCGCCATCCAGTACAGCAATGTTTCCTTTGTCTAGCATTATGCCTGTTTCCAAAAACGATAACTTCCGGCTCCTGAAGGCGTGGTAGCTTATAGATAATGCTAAAGAGCGGATGTCTATGTAATCGTTGCCTGCCCACAGGGTTTTGAGATTGCCCCTGGAGTCAACGAGATCGTTCTTCAGTTGTTCGGCTAGCTTGAGATCAGAACCCGCTGCCTGTAGGAGTATTTTCTGAGCTTCTGTATCGGCAAGGTTGGTGAAGCGTTTGAGATAGTTAAACTCTAATTCTTTGAGTCGTCTGACACTCAGTCCTTGGGTTTCAAAGACTAATGTTACAGGCAGTTCTGATTCGGGCAGTCCAAAGGTTTCAAAGCCTTTGCTTTTCCGGACACCTGCCGCTTGCGCTAACTCGGCATTCACCGTTGCATCGATGAATTGCTTACCAGAAAACGTTCCCATCGGTGTCACGAGACTAGCTAACTTCTGACCATCTTTAATTACGGAATTGATTTGGACTCGGCTAAGAAGGTCAATGCCAGCTTCGCGTAGCATCTGTCTGAGAGCGCTATCAGCTTTACGGGGATCAAGGGCAATTCCGCTTACACGTGCTTTTTGCAAAAATTCTTTGTAGATGGCAGGGGGATCGCCAAAGGTATCAAGACCTAAAGCGAGTCGGATGTCTCGATCAACCTGGCATCGATCTAAATAGGCAAGACCGCCTCTGACTAAATGACCCCCAATTCCTTCCTGGAGGTTACATTTGGACATGAGAAGGATTCGCGCATACTTCTTCGTCCGGCGGCGATACTCACGAGCGGCACAGATTAGAGCTAGCACACCACAAACTTCATCGCCAAATCCGATAACATCGTAGGAGCGTTGAGCGCTGACCATTGTTCGATAGACCTCTGGTGTAAATAGGAGTTAAGGCAGAGAAATTCTCCTTAAATTTCAGTCTGTAGGTCTTTTTCGGCTTTGGCAAGAGGTGTATGGGTCGTGGGTCGTGCTAGCAAGATCAGTCAAATCTGAGCTATAAAGCTTTGGGAGAGAAGAGGGATTTGCGATCGCAAATCGCCAGTTGCGGATGCGACTTCTTTCTCTTGACGAGGCACTGAGGTATGTAGCTCCACCTTAATGACTGATCCTGAGGCATCTGTGCGATAGATCCAGCGTTGTTTTTCACTGGCGACCGCCACTTGCCAACCGGGGACAGGTATCTGGGTACAAAATACCTCCGCTTCCCGCAGTCCCAGACAATTATCCGCCCAAGTTTGTGGTTGAGCATGGATAATCCTTAGAGCAGAGGTTGGCAACCCCGACTGCTGCGCGGCGTGCTGCAATACTGAATTCTCAACGGTGGGTGATAAGCGAGTGCGAGTCTCAACAGATTGATAAATTGCTCCTGTTGGGTTTGGCGGTGTCACACCGACGCAGAAGTACAAGATACCTGTAAACGCTAGGGATTGAATCACCAAACGGGGACGAATCACTTTTTTCTCAATAGTCGCTGTGGTAGAGCTAAGAGTATTAATATCTTCCATCGCAAGCCTCACAAGTCGGTGCTGTAATTTTTAAGAACGTACTCATCGATAGATCAAGCACCCCGATGTTCGGTCACTCCGGAAACTTAAAAAACTTTTTCCTTTCAGGAGAAAATTAAAGCACTGGCAAAGAGTGTTTTTACCCGAATGGTAAGAGAAAAGTTTCCAAGCAAATGCTACCCAACCGCTAGGGTAGGGTCTACTACAATGAAATTCGCCTTTGGAACTGCTAGAGCAGTGTCTCTGCTGGGGAAAGCCACGCCGTAATACAATAGCTTTGCTACTATCGTATTCTGTACTACAGGCATCTTGCTAGTACTATCTTGGGAGATCGTTGTGGCAGCTTAACCGGACATTTGCGGCAAAACGCTGAACACTTGCACATTGGCAACAGGTTTTGCCATCTAATCGTTCGTTTCGAGAACCTGTGTTCGTCCTTATGGGTAATAATTGTATTTTTCTACAGACCGATATTCTAACCAGGAAACGATCGCATCGTCATTATAATTTCAAGACAATTTGAGCGTGATCAGGCGGCGGCAACTTGATTGAGATAACCTAGCAAGGCGTCGCGAATCGGTAGTAAGTTTTTATAACTATGCAGATCTGGGGGAATTTGGAGAATCGCTTGGGCTAAATTATGCGCCATTGGTGGGTCATCCTCAAGGATATTCAGAGGATGCACATAAGTCCGAATCGTAAACAGGATATCTCCACTTTCCCTCAAACGCCGCAGGGTTTGACGCTCCACTCTAATCCAAAGCTTTTCCCCAGCATTTTCTGTGTTGATTTGGGAAGCTAAACTCGCTTGGATGGATGGCAATAAAAAGAGTTCCGGTGTATCCACAATACTCCAATTTAAGCGCCAGACTGGATGCTCCCATTTAAGACGCTCAAAAAAACCATCCACCGGACATTCCAATTTATCTTGATATCCAGGAACAGGAGCATGAATTTGAGCAAGCGGACGCCCAATCTTTTCAGCCAGTCGCCAACGTAAGGGAAAACATAGAGATGCCGCCTTCAAAATATAGCCCCTTGGACTTGCCTGCATCAGCAACAAATCCTCTTGCACCAAACGCCCTGCTAAATCGAGGGGTGCTGCCTCAAAGTCGGCAAGATTCCAAACTTCTCCAGTACAAATATTTTCAATAATTGTCCCTTGTTGTTGATAGTATTGAGGAAAATGATCGAGCAGGTAATTAAGCAGTAAATCCAGCACTTCCTTCTGACTAAGACGGCTCTCTGGGAGACTGGCAAAAACATCTGAATATTGATTCTTTAATAGCCTGCCTTTAAGCGCCAGTTCCTCAGCAAAGCGTTCATCAATTTCAATCCACTCATGTCTGTTCAGCGCTTTTAGACCCATGCTCATGCGCCACTGTCCGTCAGCAAAGGGAAGATAAGTGATCATGTGTTCTTTTGTCGCTGGCTGACTTTTCCTGTTCTAACAACTAACAACCGATAAACCGCTTACACCCTGTCGCTAAACACACTCAAATTCATCTGTGGTTAAAAATTTTCATCCTTGTATTTTGGCAATCAGTACAATAACCGATAAAGGCTCAACCACCAATTCCCAAACGAACTGCCAAACCCGGAGTTAAAGGAATAAGTGTTGCCACCATTAAAAACAGCGCAATTAATCCCAAAATCGCTCTCGTGTCGTCCGGTTCTGTAATTTCATTCAAACTCGGACGTTCTAGAGAGCGCTGCAAAAATAGAATTACAATTGCCCAATACAAAACGAGCGGATTCGCCGGATTAACCAAAGCGACAATTCCCAAAATAATTAACGTCGCAATTGTAGTGCGTCGAGCCGTTTTGCGTCCGTAAATTGCCTGAACAACTCGTCCGCCATCCAACTGTCCTGCTGGCATCAAATTCAACGCACTCACCACCAAACCCAGCCAACCGACGATTGTTAAAGGGTGAACATCAACTAAATTCGCTGCCAAAGAAGCGCCCAAGAAAACCCGTGCCAGGAGTCCAACTAACAACGAACCCTGAAAAAATTGCACAGGTATTTGAAAAGCACTGCCTTCATGAGACAGCACCAAGCCGATAAAGAGGATAAGTAGAGAAGCAATGCCACCTGCCGCCGGTCCTGCGAAGGAAATATCAAATAAGGCTTTGCGACTGGGGACTAGCGATTCAAATCGGGTAATTGCGCCGAAGGAGCCAATTTGCCAGCTAGGAATGAAAAAAGGCAAGCTGAGTCGCACATTATGACGCTTTGCCTGCCACCAGTGACCGAGTTCGTGAGCCGCTAAAACCGTCCAAATTCCGCCACTAATCGGCAGAACTTCGCCAAAGCGCTCTGGATTGCTGAAGAAATCAAAGCTCAACAGTAACCCCGACGCTTCTAAGGTTGTGGCAATCATCGCCACGATGAGGGTGATAGCCAGAATATTCTGAGGTAGTGTTGCCGGTTGGGGGTCATTACTACTGGGAAGAACAATCACAACCGGTCTACCTTCTGGGCTTTCTACTAAAAATAAGCGGTAACGATCGCCTAATCGTTCCTCTAAGCTTTTTGATAAACGAGCAAATACATTTTCTGGCTCTCCTCCGCGCATATTCCCTTTAAAAATTACCCCTTCTTGATAGGGAATTGTTTCCGTGGCAAAGAAGGTATCGATACCAAAAATTCCCTGAATGATTTTGAGGTCTTGATCGGGAATCGGAACTACTTCTGTTTTAGAAAGATTTGTCTCGCTTGGGGATGATGTGCCATTTTCAGAATCACCTGACTTTGCGGGATCATTTGCTTGTTTTTCATTTAATAATCTTGTTGCCCGCTCTTGCCAAACAACATCCTGACCCGCTTCGCGCAGTTGCTTGCCCAACAAAATGTACAACCCGGCTGAAATCACCACTAATAATAAAATCCCAACGAGATTGAGATAAATTCCGGCAGTAAATAAGCCAAAAAATAACAGCCAGGGAACTGTCAAGACGACCGACTGCAACCAGGCTAAAATTCCTAGTTTGCCGTAAGAACGCGCCTTATTAAAGCCCCATCCTAGGACACTAAGAGCCACCAAAATAATGAAAACTGTTGCCGTAGTTTCTGAGCCATTAAACATTTTTTTTATTAGTTATTGGTCATTAGTTATTAATCAAGTATCACATCCGTATTGGCTGATACGGGACAAGTCACACCTAACGACAGCTTTGAACCGCCGCTCTGAGGTTGCCTTGATATTCAGCAAGAAGGCGATCGCCTTCAATGGGTTCCACTCCTGTCCAATGCATCAATAGTGCCAGTTTGACGCGCCTTCCGCTGCTCTCTAGCAAGTCTCCGGCGTCATCCCGGTTCAAACTCGTTAAGTCTTGTAAGATTCTCAGCGCTCGGTCATGCAGTTTTTTATTGGTAACGGCGACATCCACCATGCGATTGCCGTAAACTTTGCCGAGGCGCACCATCACACTTGTCGAGAGGATATTTAATGCCATTTTGGTAACAGTTCCCGCTTTCAGGCGCGTCGAACCTGCTAGTACTTCGGGACCGACGAGCAGGCGAATATCCAAATCGGCAGCAATATTCACCTGATCTTCGGGGACACAGGCAATGTAAATCGTCGTTGCGCCTCGTTGCCGTGCGGCTTGGATTGCGCCGTGGACAAAGGGTGTAGTGCCGCCGGCGGTGATTCCGACAACAACATCGAGTTCTGTAATATGGCGATGAGCGATCGCTTCCATGCCATCTTCTGCTCGGTCTTCCAAATCTTCCGAACTCCGTACCAATGCCCCCGCACCGCCTGCAATGATTCCCTGAACCAGTTCTGGCGGCGAACAGAAGGTGGGAGGACACTCAGCGGCATCCAGTACGCCTAAACGTCCACTCGTTCCTGCGCCGACGTAGAAGAGGCGTCCACCGCGACCAAGGGCATCGGCGATCAGGTCAATCGCTTTTGCAAGCTGGGTTTTAGCGGAAGCGATCGCACTGAGAGTCTGGGCATCTTCAGCGTTGAACAGCTCCACCAACTCTAGTGATGTTAACTGGTCAAGGTTCTGACTGTTGGGGTTAACCTGCTCGGTTAGCAAATGACCCCGCTCTTCTAAATTCTTCATAGCTCACCTTTGTGACTGCGGGTGTTGGACGACGTTAATTGATCGCCTCAAGATGATTCCAAGCTCTTACAATAATCCTTCTAACTGGCGACGAATGCGCTCTAGCTCGGAGATTTCGGGTTCTTTTGGCGTTTTTGCCTCTGGTTGCCAGTCGAGTTCCTCTACGTTGGTTTCTGGTGGCATTGCCAGCATTCCTTCTTCAATGAACTCCGAGTCATAATCAGCGCTTTGGCAAAACTCTTCAATTTCGTCAGAGTCCATTTCTTCCACCGCCGCTTCTGGAAAATCTTGCGCTTCCAGCATCAAGGCAAAACGGGTGGCGTCGTCTTCTGACTCGAACATCAGCACCTTATTGCGCTCGCCTATCCGAATCGTGTGAATTCCCGGATTGTCTGTCCGGGCGTTAAATAAAAGAATAAATACTCGCTTGGGTGCAGCCATAAGCCATTGTTGTTTTTCAGGAAAGGGCAACGAGAAATTTACCGTCTTTTCTTAGAATATCTGACGGCAGTGCGTAAAGATGTTGAAATTCGGTCATCCGTACGGGTAATGTGATCGGCATAAAACCTGTCCACTTTCGCCAATAACCAGAAAAACTTTAAGGATCTCGCACTTTGGGTAAATGGGAGATCCTTTGGGGGGGAGGTTAATTCGTACTATCTTGAGGTGATTAAATCTATTCTCCTGCTTGTGGAAAGTCGTTAACGCTCGCTCATAAATCGTTCAAAATCTGCAGTACGCTGCTTGGTCATGCGTTCGAGACATCCAGTGAGAAACGCACTATAACCGGTACCGCCTCGTGAACCAAAGGTTTCAAAATTACAATTGCGATCGCGATATTGAATCCAAGTTTGTTGGGCATCAATCAGCTTACTCTTTTGTTCTCCACTTACCGTTGAGCTAAGTTGCCGATAAACTTGATTTAATCTGCGGTCTGCGGCTTTGTAAGACTCCGCTGCACAATAATTAATTGCGGGCGTATTGTTGGCATTATTACAGTCAACCCGTTGGGCAATTTCTTGACTAGGATTAGCTTTAATTTGAGTGGCGCCCACTAACACCGAGGTGATGGATAAACTGAGGGCGATTAGTGTTGACTTTTTTAGCATTCTATTCTCTGGAGTATCTCCTGAGCCACTATCTTGGCATACCGTAGACGTTTTGCCAAAATTAAGCTTTTTTGAGTTTTAATCGCAGATATAGGCGCTTCGCCTTCCCGTAGGGTACGCAGATGTCAATTTATAAAAACTCTTATTCCCACTCACTTAATTGACTGTTGCTATTGCGTAACACCGAAGTAATTTGTTCCCGACGTGTTTCAAAATTAGCTGCCATACCAATAAAGCTAATCCCGACAATTAAACCAACAACCCATTTAATGAAAGGATAGCGAGAAATCAGAATCACTAACTGATAAAATGCCGTCAATAAAAACGTTGCCGTACCAACCAACAAAAAAGCTCGTACTCGTAAGATTAATCCCGCAAAAATTGTAATTAAGCTAACAATTCCCGGAATTAGCCCCGGAATAAAATTGGCGTCTTGATGATTAAATAAAGCAACTAAACCGATTGCACCACTGCCTAATAAACGCAAATAATGACGCATCTGCCGTTTTTCAGGATGCTTTAACTCTGGATCGAATTGGGCAACATATAGCAGCGACAAGCCAAACAGTATTGTATACCATAAGCTATCGGTTAAATTGATATGGTCAAACCAGCGAGCAATCGCCCAATCAATTAAAGCTACACTAATATAGGTAAATCGAAAATTGGAGAGGCGTTGGGAAATCCAAATATAAAACGCTGCCACTCCAAGCAAACCAACATCAGAAATAACTGATGCAGTTGCCAAGACTGTAAGTAATGGAAAGACAAGGGCGGTATGTTGCCAAGGAGTGTTAAGCCATCCCCAGCGCTGCCACGGTATCTGATACATTCCGTAAGCGAGAAGATAGGAAATAGTTGCAAAGTGAGCATCTAAACTACTAAGTTCAGTCCAGATTATTCGAGCATAAAAAAACGTTCCAGCAGCTTCAATTAATCCTAAATAAACCCAAATATCATCAGTTTTTTGGTTTCTCGTGTCTTGGCAACGTCCTTGTAACAAAGCATAACTGGAAAGAATTAAACTAACTGTTACACCTACAACTGTTAGACTTGGTGGTATGGCAGTGGCATTTTCTCCTGCTAACACCATCAAAAAACTACCAATTGCCCAATGAATATGAGCAGTAGTATTGATTTCGGCTACACTCAAATTGAGCAAAGTTTCATGGCTACGCAACTGCCAAAACCAAGAAAGTAAACGATAAAAAATTGCGATTGCAGTGGCAACAACTGCCCAAATTGTTAAAGCATCGGCAAAACTTCCTCCTGTTGCTTGTCGCATTTGGTAAATTACTAATTCATACCAAGCGACAGTTATACCAACTAAGGAAAAATAGGTTAATGATTTCCACTCTTCCCGACGACGCCCGACACCTAGCCCAATTAATGCCGCGCCAAGAGTTAATAAACCTGTCCAACTGCTAAAATAACCAAAGCGCAATCCAATACCCAACAAAGCATAAAATAACGGCAATATCTCCACACTAATCAAAGGAAGCGGGCGACGATAGCGTATACTCCAACCATCGCTAACAAATAATGTGATTAATCCTAAGATAATATTGGCAGTTGACAGTTCTAATGGTGTGCCGTTTGTTAGTAAAATCCCTTCGGCAACAATGATTTCAACCGCCCAAATAAAGCCATAAATGCTTGTATCATGGGGTTGTCTCCAGTAGCGATAAACAATTGCACCAGCAATTAAAACAGCGGCGACAAAATATTTAGCATCCGGTGAGATAAATCCTAAATAACTTCCTACATTTTGAAACGTTAGCAGCACCAACTCAACACCACATAAACCAATTGCCCAATTATCTGCTGCTTTGGCATACAATGCCTTTAAAGTACCGGGACGTAGTTGGAATAAGCTGCGAGAAAGCCATAAAATAATAATCGCGATCGCATTTACTAAAAACCAATCGGGTGTCAAAAGTCGCGGTAATCCTGGAATGCCTTCCCATAGCAGCATTCCCATAAACGTTAACCCGAATCCGATGCTAATAACCGCCGATGTTAAGTCTTTCAAATAGCGCGTATTAACCAACATCAACCCGGTAGCAACTCCCAAACTAACTAATCGGGTTCCCGGCATCGCTATTGTTAAAAATTGCACCATTCCTAACGCCGTAACACTAAACAAAGCTGATTGCTTGCGTTGCACTTCCTCGTTAAGACTGGCAACTCCCGTCAGCGCTAGTGGTGTCAGCAACCACAAAAGTCCTGATTGATCCGTTACAAATGTGGGATAAAGCCCATTGGGAGCAACAGAATTAAAAAGGAAAACATAGCTGATCCCAGCAAGCACAAAACCTAAATGCCACGAACTATTTAGCCAAATTACAAATTGAGGAAACCGACGCCTTCCCAGGCTGAAGCCCCATTCAATTGCCATTATTACTAATAAAATTGCTGCCCAAGTGGATTGATTTAATGTTGGGAATAACCAATCAATTATCGAAGTTAAAGTTAGTAATCCGGTGATATGAGTTAGATAAACTAAACCTGTGCGAGTCGGCAACCAACGTAAAGTTACAGTCGCTAACGTAAGAGTCGATAAGACAAGATTAAGCGATCGCAAAACCGGATTCGCCAAACTCACTGCCGTCAACACTACCCCAAAACAGAAGGTAAGTCGTTCACCAAAACCAGCTAATTTATGCCGAGAAGCGCGATGAAGCCAGTCAATTAGCACAACCATCGCGATCGCATAAGGAAATAATCCGATGCTAGGTAACGCCCACGGCACACTTTGAGAATGGGTGAGTTGGCTAAAAAAGGCGATCGCTTCTTTTTGCAACACAGATGGTATTAATCGCCACAACAACACCATCCCCTGCAACCCAATTAGAAAAATCGCCAATAAATCACGACGCCGCCAAAACCGCTGCAAACGACTTGCACAAAACCACAAACCCAATCCACTCACCGCCGTTGCTTGCCAAGGCAACTTCTCGCTAACCGAAACCAACCAACCAATTAGTAATAAACCGCCGCCAGTTGCTTCCCAAATCCTCGACTTAAAATTAGCAACAACTTCCGGTGTATCGTTAGAAGGACTTAATCGTGCAAACAACCACCCACAAATCCCAATCGCTAACCCCAATTGGGCGATTGGTAATTGAATCACAAAAATCCCCCGCCCCAGCAATACTGTTAAGGCATAAATAACAATAGAATTGCCTATTGGTGCGTTAGCTTGAATATCTTCTGGTGATGCCAAACGTTTTGGCAATAAAATCGCCGTCCCCACCATACCGATATAAACAGCAATTAAGGGAAAACCTAACCAATGCCAACCCCAATGTAGGTAACTCAACCCTAAAAGCAGCGTGGCGCTAGAGGTAAGGCGTGAGCTACTATCCCGCATTTCCCTGTGGAATAGTGTAATGCTTGTCAAAGAAACAGCAGCGATCGCCATTACAACCCATTCAACAGGATTTCGCCACAACCCAAAACTATCCATCGCCCAAAAGTTTACGGGCATCAGCAACAGTGTGATTAGTCGTAATGTCTGCGCGGTTAACTGTAAATTTCGTTGCTTAAGCGCCCAAACACTACCTCCCCAAAAAATCACCGTATACGCCCACAACACGCCATACTGTGCCACTCCTGGGAAATTCCGCCATTGAGTCGCCGCCAGCACTCCAGAAGATACGACTACCAGAAAGACGCCCAAAAATAGCAGCCATCTGACACTTAATTCATCCCGTAGTGATTGCCAAATCTGTGCTACAGGCGATGGCGTTAGGGGTTCGGCATCAATACCAGTTTCCCAGTCAATATCTGACGGCAGTGATGCGGCAATTTCCGGTTTTGGCACTGCAACAACGGCGGGTGCAGGTACAAGACAGGTTAAATAGGTTTGACTTAACCGCTTTACCTGGGCATGATTGAGCAAACCTAAGTGCAACCAAACATCTAAACCTTCCAGTAACTCCGGATGCGAGGCGTTGACTGAAAGTTCTATTCTTAGAAGTGGATTGGGTTGTGATGACATATTCGCCTTCTTGCCGAAGTGAATTGTTGCAAGGCTTGTAATATTTATCTCTTGCTTCGTTGTTGGTTATGCAATACGTTGTGCGTACAACAAAGAATATTTAATTTTTCACTAAAAATATGTCAGACGTATAAGACTGAGTGACAGGTGGGAAATTGGCGTTGCCACTTGTAGGGTAAGAATGATTCATTGTGATGTGAGCAAGCCCATCCTAGAGGGTAGGGGCACGACAGAGCGTGCCCCCAGATTACCTAAAGCGATCGCACAAACTTCTCCAACCGCTCCATCCCTTTCTCGATTGATGTCATATCTGTCGCGTAGGAAAGGCGAATACAATCATCTGCACCAAAGGCAATACCTGGAATAACGGCAACTTGCATAGAGTCTAACAAGCGATCGCAAAATTCCAAGGACTTTAATCCTGTTTTACTAATATTCGGGAACATATAAAACGCTCCCTCTGGCTTCGGGCAGTGTAACCCAGGTATGGCATTAAGACGCTCAAACATCACTTCTCGGCGTTTGGCAAAAGCAAGGCGCATCTCTTCCACACAGTCTTGCGAATCTGACAAAG
>CADCTM010000174.1 GCA_902805485.1 uncultured Coleofasciculus sp.
TGGGATTTTTATGGTTCCTCACTCGTTCAAAACAAGCCCCACGTTTAGCACTAATTGGCTTCTACATGACCTTGGTTTTTGTTGCCGTAACTATCCCGGCGGCAATATATGCTGAAAAAGCTTATGGAAAAACCTTAGCTAATGTCGATTGGTTGCATGGAAGTGCAGAATCTTTCTTAACGATCGCTAATATTTTGCTCGTGCTAGGTTTCCGGGAAGCGATAATCAAAGCTAAACAAGTGTCCAAAGAAAAGAGTTAAACCCGCGTTAAATCGCTCTGAGTGCCAGCAGCATTCGGCTGAGGTCAGGCAAAATAGAGATAATAATCGCGATCGCACTTCCCGATAATGAGCTACTGCCTCAACCCCCGTTGCCCATCCCCGCAAAACCCCGCAGGAGCAAACTTTTGTCGAACCTGTGGGTCAAAATTACTGCTAAAAGACCGTTACCGCACTATTAAACCACTGGGGCAGGGGGGTTTTGGCAAAACATTCTTGGCAGTAGATGAAGATAAACCTTCTCATCCGCGCTGTGTAATTAAGCAATTTTTCCCCCAAGCGCAAGGTACAAATACGGTTCAAAAAGCGGCAGAATTATTTACCCAAGAAGCGGTACGCCTGGATGAGTTGGGCAAACATCCCCAAATTCCGGAATTATTGGCGTATTTCTCCCAAGATAACCAACAATATTTGGTGCAAGAATTTATCGACGGCAGAGACTTAGCTCATGAATTAGCAATGAATAGTGCTTTTAATGAAGCACAAGTGCGATCGCTTCTTAGTGACTTACTACCAGTCCTCCAATTCGTCCATCAACATCAAGTCATTCACCGAGACATCAAGCCAGAAAACATTATCAGTCGTGCCTCTGTGCCTCCTGCCTCTCCCCTTACCCAGCGTCCTTTAGGGGGAGTCGGTCAACTGGTTCTCGTTGATTTTGGAGCGGCAAAAGTGGCAACAGGCACAGCTTTAGCCAGAACAGGAACAGCGATCGGTTCTGCTGGCTATTCCGCACCGGAACAAAGCTTTGGCAGAGCTGTTTTTGCTAGCGATATTTATGGTTTGGGTGTCACCTGTATCCATTTATTGACAAATCAGCATCCCTTTGATTTATTTGACCCCAATGAGAATGCTTGGGTGTGGCGGGATAGCTTGAAAAGTCCCATTAGTGATGCTTTTGGAAAGATTCTGGACAAGATGGTGGAAAGTGCCATCAACCGACGCTATCAATCCGCTGCCGAAGTTCTCAAAGATTTGAATGCTCAAACGCCGCCAGCATTAGCCGTCAAACCACAAACGCCTACAGCCGGAGTTAAATCTACGCCACCCGTAACGAAATCTCCCTCCATAATTGATGCGGAATTAGCAGAGCTGAAATCTCAGTTTCTTGGCGTCCCCACTCCCAAAAGCGCAAATCCACCATCAATCCCTCCAAGTCCACCAAAATCTCCGAGTCAAATCGATCTTGAACTAGAAGAATTAAGGTCACAATTTCTTGGCAGTAATACCAAGAAGCCTCCCGCACAGAATTAGCGCGATCAAACCTGACTGTTATTTGGGATAGCTTCAGACCTCAACGCCTGATACAATACTTTACAAATCTTTAACTTGAAACCTGTTATGAATCCTGAACACTATGTGAATCCGCCAGTTTATACGCTGATTATGGTGACGAATTTTTTTGCGATCGCCTTTGGGTTTATTTTCAAAGATATGTTGGAATATCAGGTTAGTCAGTGGAATACCATGCGGCAATCCCAGTCGCAAATCAACTACAAAACACCAAATCTCATCGTGGCTTATTTAGGGTTGTGTATTTCTTTACTTGTATTTGTGGGAGCTAGTTTATCGGTATTTTGTTCAATTTACTGGATTGCCTACGGTCTGAGTGCGATCGTGGTATTACCGACGGCTTTACTTATCTGGGTACAATTGGGTTCAATGCTAATTTTACTGGTTAGAGGCGGCTCTGAAGCAGTGGATATTGATTCATATGGGGCAGGACAAGTCTTGGATGTACAAGCCCCAAAGGCGAATCTGAGTAAGTAGTTTAGGACATAGGTTTTAAGTAGGCTGCTGGATAAAGTCTTAGTTCTTGATTTGAAACCGTAAAGATACGGCGTTTCAATTGAATGGAATACAAAATAGGGCAGGGGCACGATATTATCATGCCCCTGAGAACCACAAACTGCGCTCAATCTTTGCGCCGATTATCGCATCGATACCGTTACTTGCCGAGGCTGATAATCAGTTCCAAGTTTGTTGGCACAAAATCCTAACTCTCGGCTTTGTCCTGGCTCAATTACCCGTCCCCAATCCATTGGCATCGCTACATACTGTGTACCTTGGGGTTTGAAGGTTCCATTCCAACTGTTATTAATTGCCGCCTGATTCATTTGGAATCTCAGTTGCCAATCGTTAACCTTGGTACTGCCCAGATTGCTAACCTGCATTGTCATACAAAATCCTGATGCCCAATCCGATTGCACATTAGACACCACTTTCAGTTGAGGTTGACCTGTTGTTGGAGGCGTTATCGGTGGTTGAGGATTTCGAGATGGGTTGACGACGACCGGTGTAGAAGTCGGTTGAGGATTTCGAGATGGGTTGACGATGACTGGTGTAGAAGTCGGTTGAGGATTTCGAGATGGGTTGACGATGACTGGTGTAGAAGTCGGTTGAGGATTTCGAGTTCCGGCAACAGCAGGACTTGCAGTAATCGGAATAAAACTATTTGCCGTTAGTACTCCTTGAAGCAGTTGCTGCTTGGGAGCCTCAACACTCAGCCAGTCATCTTGCAGGACGCCACCTGTATCAGCACTGTTAGGGTTCCAACTCCAGTAGGCAAAGCTCAGATTTTTTTGATTGATGTAATCAACAAGCTTGCGTTGCCAAATGCCTTCTTTGGAGTTGCTGTCTACCTGACGTCCGCCAAACTCACCAATCCAAATAGGAGCAATGCCTTTCGTTGCAATATAGTTCCAACTGGTTTCCCAACGGCTGATGAGATTATTCGGGAAACTTGCCTCAGAAAACCAGCGCTGATTGAAAACTCCTTGACCATACTCATGGGGAGAATAAACTAGCTTGTTGGGACGGGACAACCGCACTGGAAAGCGCTTAACACCTTCCAAGTTGCCACCCATCCAGTGGACTTGCAATTTTTGACCTGGCACATTCTTCTCTACGCCTTCCACCACAATCAACCAATTTGGATTAATTGCTTGGATGGCATTGCCACATCGTTCTGCGGCTAGTCGCCAATCAGTCGCTTGGTCATTAGTCCCCCAACTTGCTTTACCGTGGGGTTCATTTTTGAGGTCAGCACCAATAATGTTGGCTTGATTTTTGTAGCGAGTTGCCAACATTTTCCAGGTGTCAATCCAGTCAACTTCCGTAAAGCCGTCACCGTACCACAATTCAGGAATGCGTTGGTCGTTGAGTCGGTGAGAGTCGAGCAGAATCAGTAGTCCTTGTCGTTGGGCTTCCTGAACAACAGCGTCCATCACCTCAAGGGGCGATTTTCCTTGAAGTTCCTGATTAGCACCAATGCTAAAGTCAATGCCACTGACATTAGAGGCTCTGAGAGATTGTACGGCATAAGGAAGCCGGATGACGTTGTAACCCAGGCTTCTGATCTGCGCCAACATCTCCTTGTAATCTCGTTTCCATAAGCCGTGAGGTGCGTGCAAGTCTGACTCGATCCCGAACCAGTTCACCCCTCTAAGGACGATCGGACGACCTGTAGAATCAACGATTTTTGAGCCTTTGGTGGAAAGGGGTAGCCCAATCATGGTTGTATTGGCTGCATCTACAGGGCTTTGGGAAGGCAGGGCAACTCCAACGAACGCCAACAACACAAAGACTATTCCCAGCCAGAATGTTTTGGAGTAGGGTCTAAAACCAGTTCGTTTCAAGCTATTCTGTTGCGTGTGTAACGGCTTTGCGGCTGTCGTGCCACGCTGGCGCCGTTGGAATCGTCCCAGGCGATGGAGACTCCTCAGCAGGAAGGCGGTTGTGACGCCGAGAAAGCGAGCGATTGGGTTTAGGAAAAATCTCAACATACTTATAGTTGTGAAGTGGTTGACTTTGCCAGAACGAGAGAATAAAAGATTACTCAACACATGACTGGCTAAATGTTGTTAACATTTGCTGTTCGTCACCCTTGCTAACTTGACAATATCTAGCTTAGAATGTTCCCAATTTCAACATCTATTGACA
>CADCTM010000175.1 GCA_902805485.1 uncultured Coleofasciculus sp.
AAAATTTGCTCGTAAGACTTGTTCCGAGTCTTCGATTGAGATGTATCGGGATAAGGGAATACCTAGCAAGCTAATGGATTCTTGTCGGTGAACCAGTAAAATGACGCGGCTGCGGCGCTGTTGCTCAAATGAGCGTAGAGTTTGAACTCGCCGAGATTCTATCTGGCGTTTTTGCAACCCTGGCAAGAATGATAGAACGGCTAGAAAGATCCAAAATAGGTCAGAAAAGTTAAAGTTCATGGTTTTAACGCCTAAAACACAGCAAGTCTGATTGTTTCAGGTTCTTCTAGCTAGAAGCTCTACCTGGGGAATTAACCCGATAGCTCCATCTGCAAGGAAATGCGATCGCCTTGAAGTCTTAAGTTAAAGACATACTTACAATACATATGGCGAGAAATTGCTTGCGGATTAATCATGAGGGAGATTCAATCCAACTTTTCTGGCAATGTGGACAAATGAATTCTCGCTCTGCACCTTTACACATCCCTTTGATAAACAAGCATTAGCCGACTTGCGCTGGTATCTGGAAGAGTATTTGCGATTTCCTTATGGAATTTATCCAGATAATGCCGCCAAGATTGAGCAAAAGTTTCAGGCTTGGGGAGAGTAGTTATTTGAATTAGTATTTCGCAGTAGTGAGCAAGCGCGGCAATTTTTTCAGGTGGCAACTTACGAAGCGCTACATCAGTGCGAACTTGTGATTATTTCGGATAGTCCATAGGTGCTGAATTTACCTTGGGAATTATTGTACTCGCCAAGCGATCGTCGATTTCTCGCACCGTCTTTGGCAGGGATGTCTCGCCGTCTCAGCGATTACGCTATCCGGGCAGAAATGAGCAATTTCCCCCAGGATAAGCTGAGTATTTTGCTGGTAATTGCCCGTCCTTATGGCGAAAAAGATATTGCTCTGAGAACGATTCCCCGTCTGTTGCTCGAAGCCTCAGCAAACATTTGTCCGAAAGTCAATCTCAAACTCTTGCGTCCACCCAGTTAGGAGGACTTTGAGCGGAAACTGGATGGCATCGAGGTTTTATCACATCGTTCATTTTGATGGACATGGGAATTATGAACCCAAGAGGATAGGGTTTCAGCCTCAACTCGGTGGAGATTCCCCCCAGCCTCCCTTAAAAAGGTAGGAGATTCTGTGCCCCCCTTTTATCAAGGGGGGTTGGGGGGATCTCACGTCAAAAACGAAGCCAATGAAATTTGCAGAAATGCCCTAACGCCGTGCTACACCATCTTGCCGCGCTGCCCGTTGTACCGCCCCGGCAACGGCTGTCACAACACGCGAATCAAACACAGAGGGGATAATGTATTCCCGGTCTAAATCTGAGGAATGAACCAAAGAAGCGATCGCATTTGCTGCCTCTAAATACATATTCGTCGTAATCGTCGAAGCCCGACAGTCTAATGCGCCACGAAAAACACCAGGAAATGCCAAAACATTATTAATCTGATTGGCATAATCACTCCGCCCCGTTGCCATCACCGCAACATCACCTTCAATCAATTCTGGCTGAATTTCTGGGATTGGATTTGCCATTGCCATGACAATTGGCGCTTTTGCCATCGAGCGTACCATCTCTACGGTGACGACACCAGGAGCGCTGACGCCCAAAAAGACATCTGCACCCGACATCGCCCCAGCAAGGGAACCGGAAGCATCGACGGCGAATTCTCGCTTTTGAGAATTCAAATCTGAGCGATTTTTGGAAATGATCCCTTTAGAATCGCACATCAAAATCGTTTTTGCCCCCGCTTTTCGCAGTAGCTTTGCGATCGCTACTCCCGCAGCCCCCGCCCCGTTGATCACAATTCGGACATCTTCCAGGGGCTTCTTAACCAATTTCAGAGCATTAAATAACGCCGCGAGGCTAACAATCGCTGTACCATGTTGGTCATCGTGGAAAACGGGAATATCAACTTCTTGCCGCAGTCTGGCTTCAATTTCAAAGCAACGAGGGGCGCTGATATCTTCCAGGTTGATACCACCGAAGACAGGGGCAATATTTTTGACGGTTTCGATTATGCTTTCGGTGTCTTGTTTTGCCAGACAAATGGGGAAGGCGTCGATGCCGGCAAATTCTTTAAATAGCATCGCTTTCCCTTCCATTACAGGCATTGATGCCTCTGCGCCTAAGTTGCCCAAACCTAAGACAGCACTGCCATCAGTGACAATGGCAACGGTGTTACTTTTGATGGTGAGAGAGTAAACTTGTTCTGGGTCTTTAGCGATCGCATTACAAATCCGACCAACGCCTGGGGTATATGCCATTGCCAAATCCGCTTGGGTATTCAGCGCTAGCTTGCTCTGCATAGTGATTTTACCGCCACGATGCAGGTTAAAAGTGCGATCGTATATTTCCAGCACTTTGATATCTGTCAGTGCCTTAACCGCTTCAGAAATTTGTTCAGCGTGTTCGCTACTGGTAGCATCAACGGTAATTTCGCGAGTGGTTAGTTTGCGAGTCTGCTCAACTAAGGTAATTTGTCCGATGTTGCCGCCAACTTCGGCAATTGCCTGGGTGACGACTGCTAACATCCCAGCGCGGTTGGGAATGGCTAAACGAATCGTTAAACTAAAACTAGGATTGGGTGTTAGGGCTACCATGCTGTATAAATTTGGATTTCAAGTTATAGATTTTAATTAAATTGAATCCAAAATCCTCACCTAAAATAATTCCTAGCCTATAGAGCTTGCCACCGCGCAAGTGTACTCAGATATACCGGAAGACGTAACGCGATCGCATTTATGGCAGGTCTGTACACAGAAATTGACATTAATGCCCCAAAACAAAGGGTTTGGCGGGCTTTGTTCCAGAAAGACAAATGGCTGTACTGGAACACATTTTTATTTGATTGTGACCCGACTCAAAAATTTCGACCAGGACAAGAAGTTTTTCTCTCCCTCAGACGCCTTCCCAATGAGGAGGAAACTGAGTTTGAGCCTTTAGTCACAAGAGTTCAGCCAGATATTTGCTTGAGTTGGGTGTCTACAATTCCAGGTTTTCGCAATGAGTCGGTGTTTGAGCTGCAAGAAATCGGCGTCGGTCGTACTAAATATATCCACAAAACCTATTATTCAGGAATCTTAACCCGCGTATTTCTGCCGTTTATTCGGGAAGATGAACGTCAAGGTATTCAACGTATGGCGCGGGAGTTGAAGCGTTATGTTGAGCGGGGTTGAGTCCTTATTAACAAGTTGGGAAGTGGGAATTGGTAAAATAATCTGTCGTATGAAACCGTTAACGTATCGATCAGATCCGTTACATTATCTGCTGCCTAGGCTGGGATTTGGTTGAATTATCTTAATGCCACTAGGCAAAATTCATTAAATTAGCGACAAGTTAGCAACATTGTTTCTGATCTAAACGTCTTGGGGTGAAAATTGAGATAAAACAAACATCAGGGTATTCAAGGCATAACGTGAGCGCGGGCCGTGAAAAATCCTCCCTTTACAAAAAATTCAGATGAGCAAATTTAGAAGTTATACCCGCCCAGGCATTTTTGCGGTACTGGGGTTACTGTTAAGTTGGGTAGTTAGCTGTGTTTCTAGCCCTACACCATTGCTTCAAGGTGTTACAAAAACAGCCATTGCCACACCAACCACTTCCACAACAGTAGCGCTCGCTTCCACCGAAAATAGATCTTTAGGCGTCGGTTTGAATGGTATCGCTGATTGGTCTACGGAAATACCCTTTCTTAACCTATTTAAACAAGCTAGACCTTGGGATTGGAAAGACGAGCAAAAAAACTTAGATTTGGATGCCAATGGCTATCCCAAATCCTTAAAAGAGAAAATAGAGACACCTATACTTGCTGGGAAGCATCCCTTAATTCCTGGGAGATTAACCAATCACTGTCTAAAGCTGGTAGACAGGTTATTGATGTTGAGCCTGGTACAGAAATTGTTGTGCTTAGACTTGTCACAACTAATCCTAACAATCATATAAAAAATATTGCAGTAGTCAGAGAAGAATACGAAAAACTTTTTTTAGCAGGAGAGGTATTTAATCCCAATTTTCTCGCAAAGATTAAACAATTTGATACGCTCAGATTTATGGACTGGATGCAAACAAATGACTCTGAGCAAAAAGATTGGGAAAATCGACCGAAACTTACAGATGCCACTTGGGTAAAAAAAGGCGCTCCTGTAGAATTACTAGTGGCTTTAGCCAACAAGCAAAAGGCAAATGCTTGGT
>CADCTM010000176.1:0-3118 GCA_902805485.1 uncultured Coleofasciculus sp.
CCAAACTATCCAAACTCATGCCGAAAGTACCTATCCAGAAGAATGTTGTGGCTTATTATTAGGTCAGATTCAAGGTGATATCAAAACTCTGATTGAAGTATTACCAACCGAAAACAGTTGGGGTGATGACGCAACTGACAACTTCCAAACTATCGAGAATTCAACGCTACGCCAATCTAGTAAACGCAATCGATTTAGTATTGCACCCAAGGTCATGTTTGAGGTACAAAAAGAAGTACGATCGCGCAATCTCGACATTATCGGCATCTTCCACTCCCACCCCGACAACCCGGCGCGTCCCTCAGAATTTGATCGAGCGATCGCATGGGCTGCATACTCTTACATTATTGTTTCCGTGCAACAAGGCAAAGCCAGCGACCTGAAAAGCTGGATTCTAGATGATGACCATCAATTCCAGCCAGAGGAAATTGTCACCACCATCTCCCCTTAACTCCCTAAAAACTTAATTAAAAATCACAAAAACACCAACATCAAATTCATTTCGGTAGGATATAAGTCGTGTTGTCTGCGCTACCTAGACAAAAATGCTCAATCCCAATCTAGAAGAAATACAGCTAACAAAAGAAGAGTACGAACGTTACTCTCGACACTTGATTTTGCCGGAAGTTGGACTGGAAGGGCAAAAACGCCTCAAAGCCGCTAGCGTCCTCTGCATTGGTAGTGGTGGACTAGGTTCGCCTCTGCTGCTGTACCTTGCTGCTGCTGGGATTGGACGCCTTGGACTGGTGGATTTTGATGTCGTTGATACCTCTAACTTGCAACGTCAGGTAATTCACGGCACCTCTTGGGTAGGTAAACCGAAAATTGAGTCGGCAAGAGACCGAATTCTTGAAATCAACCCAAACTGCCAAGTAGACCTTTACGAAACGCTTCTGAGTTCCGAGAATGCTCTGGAAATACTGACGCCTTACGACATTGTTGTCGATGGCACTGACAACTTCCCAACCCGTTATTTAGTTAATGACGCTTGTGTGTTGCTAGATAAGCCAAACGTCTACGGCTCAATCTTTCGCTTTGAAGGTCAGGCAACTGTATTTAACTACGAAGGTGGTCCCAATTACCGCGACCTTTACCCGGAACCTCCACCACCAGGAATGGTTCCCTCCTGTGCTGAAGGCGGCGTCTTGGGCATTCTGCCAGGGATTATTGGACTGATTCAAGCAACGGAAACAGTTAAAATTATTTTAGGTCAAGGCAGGACTCTCAGCGGACGTTTGTTGCTTTATAACGCCTTAGAAATGACCTTCCGGGAACTGAAGCTGCGACCAAATCCAGAACGACCGGTGATTGAGAAATTAATTGACTATCAACAATTCTGCGGTGTCACTCAAGCGAAAGCGGAAGAGGAAAAACGGCAGAAAGAAATGCAAGAAATGACAGTGCAGGAACTCAAGCAGCTATTTGATAGTGGTGTCAAGGATTATGTGCTGCTGGATGTCCGCAATCCCAATGAATATGAAATTGCCAAGCTTCCAGGTTCCGTTCTGATTCCGTTATCAGACATTGAAAACGGTAAGGGTGTGGAAAAAGTCAAGGAATTGCTTAACGGCGATCGCTTAATTGCTCATTGTAAACTGGGTGGGCGTTCGGCGAAGGCATTGGGCATTTTGAAAGATGCGGGAATTGAAGGCATCAACGTTAAAGGTGGAATTGATGCCTGGAGTAAGGAAATCGACCCTTCTATTCCTGAGTATTAGAACAGGTTATCAAGAGGCGTTTGTCTTTTAAAACAAAGTATTTCCCCTTGCTGATTTTGGCGAGGGGTTTTGCTATTAATGGTTGAGCGATAGGGGTAGTCACTCCTCACCTTCGCTCCGGATACCTACCCTGTTGGTGCAACCACGCCCTGTTTGCCCCGACTTTGGGCAACGCTGTTTATCCAGCCGTTTTGTTAGTAGTGAGCACAGATCGCCTCCTAACCAGGTAGCATATCCTGTGACATCTTTGGATAAAACCATCATGAGTAGGCAAAGTGGTGTTGGATGCAGTCCGACCTTTAGAAATCGTACCCTTCAAGTTTGTGCTAGTCAGCTTGCCGTCGCCGGCTTAATTGCGATCGCAATTCCCAACCCTCCTGCCGCCGCTTATACTGCGTTTCAAATCTGCGCGGCTCAATTAGTTCGTTTTGCCTCAGTTTCTCCCGAATCAGCGTCAGTTGCTTGTGCTAACGCCCTACGTCCAGAAGACTATTCTCGCTGCGTTGTTACGATTAGTCTACGCACACCCGCTGCTACTAATAACGCTCTAACGGCTTGTACCAGAGTCAGACGCCCTGTAGACTTGTCTCGATGCGTAGTTGATATCACTGACCGCGCCCGTGACTCCCAAGTCCCCTCCGTGCTTGAATACTGCCGCCGTAGCCTTGAACCGATTCGCTTTTCTGAATGCGTTAGTGGTTTGACTCGTGAGGTTGATTTTGCTACCCCTAGAGCGCTAGACACTTGTATTGCTGCTGAAGATTTTCCCCGGCAATTGTTTCCAAACTTTGTCCCGCCTCCTTCTTCACAACCCACTTTGCCAACGGTTCCCAATGTCTTACCGAGCCTAACACCAGCGCCTGTAATCACACCAGCACCTATAGCGCCCACTACTCCAGTTAGACCTTAAATTAGGCTGAGAAATCCTGTTTTTTTGAGCGCAAAATAATGCTAATAGCTAATGAAAAGCGACAATTAGCTATTAGTAATTTATCCGAATTAAGCGATTAACCTAAATTCAGTTAAACATTTGCAGCCTTCAGAAAATGCCGTGCTAAAAGGACTTAAGAAGGCTGATGAGCGAATTGCCTAGAAGCGATCGCCTTTTTAACTTCTTCTAATTTTTGAATAACAGCACCCCTAACACATAACGCTTCTGCCTGAGCAAAACCTGTAGGTAAATCAGGGCAAACCCCACAACGCCACAGATAAAAGCCGCTATTCCAAATTGCTGTTAGCATTAATTCTGAAGATTTTCCTTGTAATACTCCTTGCATTTGTTCCAATAGCTGAGTTGTTGATTCTAGAGGAACGTCAGTACCGGCGAAACCATAATCACGAGGATGCAGTAGCAAGCGCTCAAAGTCCGAACCCTCGCTTGGTTGACTTAACGCAATAAT
>CADCTM010000176.1:3128-4200 GCA_902805485.1 uncultured Coleofasciculus sp.
TGCTGTACGGTCGCGTGACAAATCAAAACTACCTTCTAACCCCTTCACCAGAGTGAAATGAGTAATTCCCCGGTGCTTGAAGGTCTCGATAAACCGATTTTCCGTAGGAGGATGAACATAGCCTGCAATAACATGGACATCCCCTGCATAAGGCGACCAAATTAACTCCATTGTTGCCGCAGGTGGACGCTTGCCAATTTGATCACGGTAGGGCACCAACCCTTGAGCCTGGGGAAAATGATTAGGAAGATAAATAAATCCCAAACCCGTTGTTTCTAGTAACTGTTGAACTTGGAAAAGCGATAGTTTGGAGAAATCAACCCCCAACCCCTGCCAAAGCTCAATCAAGGGCACGCCGTACTTTGTCGGCATACAATCACTGCCATGCATCAACACAGGAACCCCAGCCGTGGCGAGAATCAGAGCAGTTATGGGTGTTACTGGAGCAGTACGCGATCGCCCATCATAAGGCGTCCCAAAGACCGTTACCGGCCCAGAAAAAGACTTTATTGAAAATTGCCCATTTTCTTGGCTCAACGGTTGTAGCGTTGGTCCTAGTTGCTCATAAGCATCCAGCATCCCAGCGATTTCTTCACTCGTTGGGCGTTTAATCCGGTGGGCAATCAAAAACGCCCCAATTTGCGCGGGTGTTGCTTGGGCTTCCAGCATCATCCGGGTGGCAGTTGCTGCTTCCTCACGACTTAAATCCTTACCTGTGTGGACGCCACTGCCCACTTTCTTTAACAATTCCCGGAAGGCATTACTCATGGCTGTTTTGGCTGTTTTTCGTTGGTGGCTCTAGATTTTCATTAATATAAGCAAATGAACTACCCTCAGTGCCTTACGGCTCAGACGGTTTCCGATATCACGAGGGAATGCCCAAGATTAGACTTGCGCCCAAGCTGGGGTCTTACTTCCCCTCCATCAGCACAAGACGGCTGTTCCATCCGCCTGTAGTATTCTGATGCTTTCTACTCTAATATTTGTGGCGGCGTTTCCATCGCGGTCATGATGACTGCCGCAATTTGGATAAGTCCACTCCCTAGCATCAAGTGGCAATTTATCAACTTGG
>CADCTM010000177.1:0-2158 GCA_902805485.1 uncultured Coleofasciculus sp.
TAGGTTGTTTTGTCTCCATTTTGTTATCTCTCCACCTTTATTAAGATGTATTCCCCTTTTGCTTTTTCTTCATTCCAATTCTAACTATCTAACACTATGGACAAGTTGTTAAAGGATTTGAACACTGAGATTCCGGTTCAATCCAACCTTTTAATCCTTCATATTCAACCAATGCCCAGGAGCGATCGCAACTTAAAAGTTTTGTGCCTCTTTGACTGGGAATGCGACCAATTGCTGCGCTCTGAGTGTTGGCATTAGGATAAACTGAAACGCTTTTAGTAGCATAACCACGAGTACTAGTTCCGAGCAGTGGAGCATAAACCCAACCACTTCCTTGAAATTCGATTTTTTTCGCACCTTGGGCTTTACTTAACTGTACCCAGTCGCCTTGTGCAGCAGTTAGTGTAACAATTACGGCAAGTGTATCAGTGGGTAAGTTTCCAATAATTTTGGCGTCGTTACTTGGACCAGACCGCACATTTACACCTTTTGGATCTTTATCAATAACGTAGGCGCTAATCTGACAAGTTCGTTGACTTGAAGCGGGATTATTTTGAATTGTTGCGACACGATTTTTGCTTTGAGGAGAAGGTTTAGGCGAAGATTTGCTCAAGACGGCGGGTGTCTTAGGCGTTGTTGGTAATGGCGGTGTTTGGGTTGTTGTTGGTAGTGGGCTATCTGTATTTTCTCTTGAGGAGGTTCCCTGAGCTTCAGGCGTTTGTGCCACATCGGAATTTTGGCAACCAGCAACACTTCCTAATACCAAAGTCAAGACTAAGCAAGATCTTATTGTCGTTATCACGGGATTTTCCTGTACTTCAACGGTAACTTTTCCTGAAAAATGCGATCGCATTTGGTATGAAGGCACGGCACATATTGCAGGGGCATATCATCATACCGGACAGATTGACAAGTCAAAGGCTTTAATTTCAACACTTTTGCAGGTGCAAGATGCTTTCGGTGGGATGCCCGCTGTTAATCAGGATTGATTGACAACGGGCTTTTCGCTACCAACTAGAGAGCCTTTTTTCTACTTTAACCGTCTTCATGGCGGAGCAACAGTATGGATGGTATGTGCAGAAAAAGGAGTTAATCCTTTCTGGATTGGCAGCAAAGGATCAGGATAAATTATTGTTCTAAATTCACAACAATTGGTTCACAATTTAGGGTTGATGATGCCTTTGATTTAGGCGTATTTGAAGCATTACACTCACTACTATTGGGACTGAAAAAGAGTTTTAATCCTTTTGCCTTTTCGGGAACTTCAAATGCCACCTCCCCCTGTTGTTCTGCACCCGGATTAATTTGTCCAGTAGGCGTTTTTACATCTTCCAAAGCCCCCGCAAGGAGGGAAACTTCATATTGATTATTGGCACTATCCATAAGCTGAAAAGCTACCACAGGAAGAATGCTAGGCTTTTGCCCTCGGTTGACAATTGTCGTATTAACTAAAACCCACTTATTCCCTTTATTCGGTTTGAGTACCCTTTTTCCCTGATGCTCCCGTGTGCCGTTAACAGTAAGTGTCATATCGAGGTTTTTATCTTTTATGGGCACAACTTCCCCAAGCTTACGAGTCGTTTTTGGCAGAGACAGCTTTGAAGGTTTGGAGTTAGGGGTTGAAGCATTGCTTGCAGGAGACGAAGCCTCTTTTGAGGGCGAAGCACCTTGGGTTAGATTAGGAGTAGAACATCCAGCTACTAAGGTAAATAGGCTGATTATTGCTGCCCAGTGGTTAACTTTTCTAAGGTGTCGGTTCATAGTTTTTGCGATTTGTCAACGGTTGTTTCTGAGGATTGTTGACGTTGAGTTGGCTAAATTAGAGCCAAGACTACTTAACTTAAGACTCTGAGATTGGCATCACTCTACAGACAAAGCAAAAGCGATCGCCTTATTTCAAACTAGCTCCCTGGGAGTTACTGCACCCTGCTTCCTAAATACAATTCTAAAATTCCTGGTTTAGAGATGTCCCACTCGAAACATCTCCACCAAGCTAAGAGCCTAACATCTGCAACTTATATAAGCTTGCATACAATCCATTTTCCTGCAACAATTCTTCATGACTCCCCGACTCGATTAATTGTCCCCGCTTCAGGACAAGAATCCGGTCTACATTCCGGATCGTCGAAAGTCGGTGAGCAATAATAATCGCCGTACG
>CADCTM010000177.1:2168-4188 GCA_902805485.1 uncultured Coleofasciculus sp.
CGTACGTTTCGTTAACAACCGATCCAAAGCCTCTTGAATCAGCGCTTCTGTAGCCACATCTAAACTTGCCGTTGCCTCATCCAATACTAGAATACTAGGGTCACGAATCGCCGCCCGTGCAAATGCTAAAAGTTGCTTTTGACCCCCAGAAAGATTCGTTCCTCGCTCCCTAAGCTGGGTATCATAACCTTGAGGTAATTTTTCAATAAAACTCGCAACATTAGTAACTTGCGCTGACGTTTGAATCGCTTCAGGTGAGTAAGTTTCTCCCAAAGTAATGTTGCTTTTAACATCACCAGCAAACAAAAAACCGTCTTGCAAAATGACACCCATATAACGCCGCAATTCAGCTTGAGGCAAATCACGAACATCAATACCATCAATTAATATTCGTCCTTTTGTAGGTTCATACAAGCGGCACAGCAGACGAATAATTGAGCTTTTTCCCGCACCTGTCGGCCCAACTAAAGCCACTTTTTCCCCTGGCTTAATAGTAAAATCTAAATCCTTGAGAACATAGTCATCTTCCTTATAGGCAAACCAGACGTGTTCAAAGCGAATTTCTCCAGTGTGACTGCCGTTACTTTGTATACCTGAAGTTAAATGCTGCTGTAGAGAATGTTCAGGATCGCGGATTTCAATTGGCTCATTCATAATATCGCTGATGCGCTCAATTGCCGTGAACCCCGCTTGCAACATAGTGAATTTCTCAGCAAAGCGGCGCAAAGGGTCGAATAAGCGTTGAGCATAAAGGATAAACGCCGAAAGAGCGCCAAAACTCAAAGCTTTGTCCAAAACAAACAGACCACCCAACCAGAGTACTGCTGCGATCGCCACTAATGCAATCCATTCCAAGGTTGCCGAAACAGCCGAATCATAAAAAATTGTTTTGTCTACTTGCGTGACATAGCGATTATTAACCTCGCGAAACATCTCAGCATTAAACCGTTCCCGGCGGAATAACTGCACAACATTAACGCCAGTAATATTTTCTTGCAGCATTGAATTAAGCGCCGATAGTTCTTCTCTGGCTTTATAGTTTGCTTGGCGATATTGTTGCTGAAAGTAAATAATTAAAGCGGTAACTGGCACTAACATAAGCACCAGCATTAATGCCAATTCCCATTGTAGGAAAAACATCGTAATCGCAATTACAACCATCGAAAGAATATCACCGACAATTCCAATTGCACCGGTAGAAAAGACATCCCCCAACGCTTCAACATCGCTGGTAAGTCTGGTAATTAATCGTCCGACAGGTGTTTTATCAAAAAATCGTACCGCTAAAGAGGTGACATGATCAAATAAATCTTCGCGAATCCAAGCGGTAATTTGTTGCCCTACCTTGACTACCAAAAAGCCTTGAATCGCAACAAAGGCAAGACGAATTACGATGGTAAATAATAGTAAACCAATGAGAATATTTAACCCATCTGCCAATGAATGATTTTTGAGAAAAGACCAGGTTTCCTCTTCATTACGAATTAAAGAGATTGCCTGTCCGATAATTAAGGGTTGAACTGCACCTGCTACAGATAGCGGTAGTAATAAAGCGATCGAGATAAAGAGTAAGCTTCCAGTACGACGAGCATAAGGTACTAGTCGCAGGAAAAGGCGCCAGTCGTTCTCGCGTCGCTGTTTTTGCTTGGTCGGCGAGAGCGGTGATAAGCTAGTCATCTAAAACCTAAGTTGTAATTTTAATCACAAAAAAAAGCGCAAGCTTTCTTAATGTAAAGATTTAATGAGGTATGTAGGCAGAGGGATAAAAACGAGAAATGAAACTCAAACAGCGTTATTATCCCTGATCGAGCATTATGAATATGGGTTCGGAATGTGGGCAGTAATTCATAAAGCTGATGGTAAGCTAATTGGTCGCTGTGGGTTGTGTTTTCTCGACAAGACGCCAGAGGTTGAGTTGGGTTATTTACTGGATAAGTCTTATTGGCGTAGGGGTTTAGCGACAGAAGGTTCTCACGCTAGTCTGAAGTATGGGTTTGAGGACGTAAAGCTTGAGAAGATC
>CADCTM010000178.1 GCA_902805485.1 uncultured Coleofasciculus sp.
ACTTCAAACGCTTTTACCTTATCAAACACTTCACTCAAGGCACTAATGAAGATAATCGGAATGTCCTTGGTTAAAGAAGAAGCTTTCAATTTAGAGCAGACTTCATAGCCGTTTATTTCCGGCATCATGATGTCCAATAAAATCAAGTCAGGGAGAGATGACTCCACAGACAAAAGAGCCATTGTTCCATCCTGTGCCATCCGCACTTTATAGCCTTGCTCAGATAACATCACAGCTAAAAGTTGCAAATTAGCCGGAGTATCATCAACAATTAAAATACTCTCTTTTGATCGGGTATATGGCTCTTGGCTCATATCTAATTCATTTTTGGTTGGAGTATGGTTAGTAGTTGCTTAAACTGAAACTTCTTAGCTAAAGAAGCTAGAGCGTTGGCTAAAGCGTCATTTTGAGAGTGGATTTGTTCAATTTGGGTAAGTATTAAATCTAAATCGCCCTCAATTGCGGCTTTCTGTAAGGATGCCACCCAATCGGGAGGTAAGGCAGCGATCGCCTCTGGAGTCAGAGCTTGAGTTGGGGTTGCATTCGGTTCCCTAGGGGGTTCATCGTAAACGTAGCGCACCCCGATATGTTTTTGTAGGGCGTCAAAGATGTCTGCCTCTCGGAAAGGCTTGTGGATAAAGTCGTCGCAACCGACAGAAAAAACAACAGCTCGTGCTTCCTCAAAGTTACTGGCACTCAGGGCAACAATTGCTGTAGCTTGACCTTGGATTGTGGCTTTAATTTCTTTGGTCGTCTCGTAGCCATCCATCACGGGCATCCGCATATCCATAAAGATTAAGTGCGGTTCCCAATTCGACCAAAGTTCAATCGCTTCAATGCCGTTGGTTGCTTGTTTGATTTCAAAGCCAAGGGGATTGAGGAGTTTGATGAGCAGTTGGCGGTTATCCCATCTATCGTCCACAATCAGGAGGCGATAGCTTGGTTGGTTGGGTTGTAGAGCAATGACTCGACGTTTAGGCGGCTGGGATTTCATGGCGGTGGCATCCACTACGCCCAGATGAATATCAAACTTGAAGATGGTGCCGCGCCCCAAAGAGCTGCTGACAGTTATTTCACCGCCCATCAGTTTGACGAACTGCCGACTAATAATTAGCCCTAAGCCAGTCCCTTGTTTTGATTCAAAACCCGTCTGGGTTTGCACAAAGGCTTGAAAGAGTTTATCTAATTCGTCAGGGGCAATGCCGGAACCAGTGTCTTCAATTTCAAAGTAAAGTGTCAGTTTTCCTCGCTCATTTTTCGGTTGTTCTGTTTTTGGCGACAGAGTACTAGCTCCCTTTGGCTTACGACTAGCCACCCGCAACGAGACACCGCCTTCTGAAGTAAACTTAATCGCGTTAGAAAGCAGGTTCATCAAGACTTGACGCAATTTGACTTCATCCGCACACACGTATTGGGGAACGTGATCACAGAGATCGCAAATCAAGTGCAATCCCTTCTCCTGCGCCTTGAGTTGGAACATATCTTCCAAGTCCTCAAGCAGGCGAATTAAGTCGAATGCCGTTTCGTTGAGGGTAGTACGTCCCGCCTCAATTTTGGCTAAATCTAAGACTTGGTTGATCAAGGTAAGCAGGTGTTCGCCACTGCGCGTGATGATGCGGAGATCTTCCTTTTGTTCGGGACTCAGGTTAGTATCGCGATTCATCAATTGGGAAAAGCCAAGAATCGCGTTGAGGGGGGTACGCAGTTCGTGACTCATATTCGCCAAGAAGATGCTTTTAGCTTTGTTGGCAGCTTCTGCGGCAACTTTCGCCTGTTGTAGGGCTTCCTCTGCAAGTTTGCGATCGCTAATGTCCTGCACGGTGCCAAACAGCTTAACTACCTGCCCCTGTTCATTGCACACAGCCCTTCCCCTGCCTAAGGTGTACCGCATGGAGCTAGACGCTCCTGGCATTCCTACCGCTGCGCTATCGGGTCGAAAAATCCGAATTTCATGCTCGTAGGCTCTGCCTTCAGTGAGGGCTAGTTCAGCGTTACGCTCGAACAGTTCTACGTCGTCTGGATGGATTATCTCTAAATGCTGCTCGTAGGTTAGTTCGGGTTGGCTGGGGTCAAGTCCGAAAATTCGGAAGGTTTCATCAGACCAATTAACCTTCTGAGTGAGGACATCAAACGACCAATTTCCCAAATTGGCGAGGTGTTGGGCTTCGATAAGGGCGTGTTCGCTCGCTCTCAACGCTTCCTCGACTTTTTTGCGTTCGCTGATGTCATTATTGATCTCCAAAATTTTGATCGGTGTACCATCTTTATCTCGCTGGAGCGCCCAACGGCTAGCCACCGTAAATTTGATTCCATTTTGGCTGGTGTGGATCAACTCGCCTTCCCAGTACCCTTGGTTGAGCAGTTCGGCTTTAATATCTGCTAAGGCTTGAGGAAACTGAGTATGTAGCAGTTCATAAGACACTTTGCCCAATGCTTCAGAATTGGAAAAGCCGTACCTCAGCTCTGCGCCCCGATTCCAGAAGGTGATGACTCCGTCTAAATTCAGAGTCAGGATGGTGTCATGCGCCAAGTCCAGCAATTGTGCCTGTTCTTGCAGGATGTGCTGCGAGCGCTGTCGTTCCAACAACTCTTGTTGCAGTAGCTCATTCGTCTGAGCTAGTTCGGCTGTCCGTTGAGCCACCCGGTTTTCTAATTCCTGATTGGCTTGCCGCAACGCCTCTTCAGCTCGTTTGCGGTCAGTGACATCAATGCCAATGCCCCAGGATGCCCAACCTGGAATCGGAAACTCCTCGGAGAGATTCGACCAAGCGACGGTCTTGATACTGCCATCTTTACAGTTGACATCCCATTCCCAATTGCGGTAACGATTGCCCCGCTCTGCCCATTGGACGATCATCTGTTGACGATAGGCAGCATTGGGATACACTAATTCCATCGCTCTAGGGTTGCCAATAATCTCCGCCGCCGAATATCCTGTCACCCGCGAGCATTCTTGATTCCACATAATCAGGTTTCCTTCAATATCGAGGGCATCCAGCATTACGGGCATATTCTGCAATACGAGGCGCAGACGTTCTTCACTCTGGCGTAGAGCTTCCTCTGCCCGGAAGCGATCGCTAATTTCGGCTTGTAGGGAGGAGTTGATTAAAGCTAAGGAGGCAGTTCGTTGTGCGACTCTATCTTCTAGCTCTTCATTTACTCGTTGTAGCAATCCCTCTGCTTTCTTTCGCTCAGTAATTTCGTTTTTTAGCGAAAGAGCTGTCGCCTCAAGTTGTGCTGGGCTTGGGAGAGCCAGTGCTAAAGGAATCAATGGTACTAGTAGCACCGCTGTCCCTAGAGAGGCAAAGGCAGTAATCGCTTTGATGAACCCAGACAACCAGTAGGTAGGGTGCCAGAGTGTCCATACTTCCATCACATGAGTCGTGCCACAGGCAACAATGAAAGTGCCAAACAGCAGAAAAATCCAGTCAAAAGGCACATCTCGTCTAGAGCGGACGAAATAGACCAGCATCAATGGAATTGAATAATAGGCTAGTGCAATCAGAGAATCACTGACGACATGGAGCCAAACTAACCCTGGTTTCCAGAGATAGCAGTGTCCGTGGGGAATGAACCCGACTCCACTTAAAAGGGCGTTAAAAATTTCTGGCATAAGGTTGCAACAAGGCAAGTATCTTTTATCTTGTCTAACTCATTCAGATAGAAAGTGGTTTCTGCTTTTTCAGGCATTCTTTTCTCAAAGAATCTAGGGGAAAGGAATCTGACTTCAATTGGCTAGCCACCTGTAAAACAAATGATTGGTCGGGTTCACGAGTAACTTGGGGAGAGGCTGTTATCCCGGTTCTGATTGATTGTTTTGAATCGGCTGCCGAAGCGTACAAACAGAGGCACGGAAAACCCTTGTGCGAGGTGCTTGCCTCAAGTCCTGATTTATCCAAGGGCTAAGATTTTTGTTTACTTGTTTGTAGCACATTCGCCAACAGTATCTTTCTTTATGGAAGGCGAACCTGTGTAGTCAGGGATAATCTGTCGGCTGACAAAGCCGACGGGACTCGCCGAGCCATTGAAGCTGCTGCAACCACAGTGCGTTGCTTGTATCACACGTATGACACTCGTCAGTTTTACTCTTAGGCAAACCTCTCAATTTTTATCCTTTCGACTCTCTAGTAAACAATTAATTTAAAAACCGTATTTCTCTTGTACACAACACATAATATTGCAGGGT
>CADCTM010000179.1 GCA_902805485.1 uncultured Coleofasciculus sp.
TGTCTGTACCTTGCTGGAGTTGAAAACTGCCGTATTTAACAAGATTTCCTTAAACAGCGGTTGGAAGACAGGTGTTTTGGATACTCAATTCGAGGATTTTTCGCAAATCATAGCTTGGATATTTGCTAACAATTTGCTGAATTTTTTGCTGAAAATCTTCTTCTACATGACCTTGGAGGAAGAAGAGAGCTGATAACAATCGCTGACGCTCAGGTAAAGGTAAATCTCCAATCAATTCGTCAACTTCCCAGAGAATTTGCGCTTGGGCTTCTGGAATCAATTTCAGCCAATTAGAAACCACTAAGTTGCGCTCTACGATAGTCAGCTTCCATTGATACTCAGGCATATTGCTTGTTCCGTCTAACATTCCGATACCTGTTCCTAGTCTAGAAAATAAGTGTGAACAACTTGTGAAGTTAGTGCTTTTTTTCCGTGAAGAAATTATGCAAAAAGCGATTTACGTATTACCACGTAGGTAGTTGTAACTACTTTTGTCTTTCAGGTCTTTGTCTGTTATATCCGGATAGTTCTGTCAGTTAATTTGTTGGATGTAGAAAAAGAAGCTCAAAAAGGCACGAGGATTACCGCTCTTCTTTGGCACTTCGCGTTAAAGTCATGGTGTAAGCAAGCTTTCTCCCTGATTTTTGGGTGTAATCGCTCCAGCTCCGCCTCAGGATGACTTCAATCAGGCTCTCAGTCCGAGACAATAGACTTTAGGGAGCGTGCCAGTTTTTCAAAAATCGCAGATTGCTCCCAACAAGCTACCTCTCACCTGCGCCCACAGCCAATCAAATCTGTAATGACCAATACAAACCCCTCACTCCAAGACCAACTGCAAAAAGCAACCGAAGGCTTACTCTTTATGAGCGAGTCAGAAGCACCCTTTGAGCCTTTTACCTGGGAATCTGAGGGCGGTTCAGCTCTAAATGCTCAAACCATCCTCCAGAAGACTAAACACCCCAAGGACACACCTGTAGACGTTGTAGACGTTGATTGTTTCTTTGAGGTAGCCACGAAGGAACAAGACTGGCATTTCCCAGAAGAGCGGGAAATGGTCAAGAAATTTCAGGCTCTTGTAGAAACACTGAAAACTAACCTCAGCGATTTAACAGTGTATCGGGTTGGGAAAAGAAGTATTGATGTCTATATTGTCGGGAAAACGCCAACACAAGAATACGTAGGACTTTCGACAAAAGTCATAGAAACTTAAAGTAGGATTAATTCTGCGAATCCGCGCGAGTTTCAATGATTTTTTGTACAGAGGCTGGAACATTGGACAAAAAGTTATAGCCAGTTACTGCTTCAATTTTTTGAACAGTAGTTCGATAAGTTTTCCAATTCGTATTGCGGATTCCTTGGGAGTTAGGCATTTCTACGGCAATTACCCTTGTGTTGGTGGTAACACCACTGACACCACTACCAGGGCGATCTAAAACAACAATAATTTTCCACGTTTTTGTTGGAACAGTCACCTTACCGGAAGCGATCGCTTCTTTTTTTCCTTCTGGCCCAGAAATAATATACAGTTCCTTGCCTTGTTGAGTCACAAGTTCTCGGCTATACTCTTCCAAGTCAGCCCAGGGACCTTGATTATTGTCAGGAGTTTGGGGAATTATGTTGCTCATCAAAAAGGTAGCAGCATTATCCTTAACAGTTTTAGTTCGATCAGCAGAAGGAGCCATATGTCCTTTGTCGTACCCCGTGTTGCTATAGTCACTCGGTCTGACAGCATACCAGCCACTAGGTAAATCATCAGGACGAAAATTATTTTGGCGCGGGGTTTGCCCTAGCCAAGAGCGGTTCAGTTGCCAGCTTACCCAATTAGGTGTACCATTCATCCGGTTGTAGGATAAAGCATACTGCGGCTTTTCTATTAAAAAGTTATCGGCATTGCTAACACTGGTGGTGGCACGGCTAGGATTACCGAGAGTGAGATGAATAGTGCTGGATGGATTTTGCGCGATCTGAGGCGCTGGGGGTTTAGAGGGTGTCGAGATCGTTCTCAAACTGGAATTTGAGTTTTTTTGCGGAGAACAGCTAATAATCAGAGCAATGAGAAATGCTGCTGTCCCCCAAACCAAGAATTTTTTTACACTACCTAACAAAGATTACCTACCTCCTCAGATTACCAGCACTTCCAGGCTGTGACTGCTTGATTGGTGCGATTAATTACTACTATCCCACTATCTTATTCAAACAGATATAACAGCCTTCAATAACTGCGATCGCCTAATCAGAGCGCTTTGGCTTTCTTTATAGCAACGGCACAGGAATTTCAAAAATTAGTGCTGATAAGCCAGTTTTTCTAAGAAATTAAAGTGTTTTCATCAGGAGTAAAAATCTTACGCTACGTCTTATGATGGTTTTAGCCGATAAAGATACTGACTTAAGCCGTAACTTTTTGGCATCCAGACGTGGGAAAAAAGTCTCCCCAGCTAAAAATGGGATTTACAAGTCAAACTATAAAATCTCCAAGTTTTATCCTTGCTCTCGATTTAGGCACAACCGGGAATCGCGCTTTCTTGTTTGATATAGAGGGCAAAATTGTCAGTCAATCTTACAAGGAATTGACACAACACTACCCCCAACCGGGATGGTTAGAGCATGATCCTCAAGAAATCTGGCAGGATACTTGCTTGATTATGCAGGCGGTGGTGCAGAAGGCGAAGATTAAGCCGTCTCAGATTATTGCAATTGGTCTGAGTGTACAGCGCGAAACCTGTCTGTTGTGGGACAAAAACACAGGTCAACCTCTACATAATGCAATTGTTTGGCAAGACCGACGCACGGCTCCTCTTTGTAATCAGTTGAGAAATGGCTATGCCCAAGAAATTTATGATCGCACTGGCTTAGTCCTGGATGCTTACTTCTCTGCAACTAAACTCGCTTGGTTACTGGAGCGGGTGGTAACGAGTCAACCAGAGGTTCACCTGGAAAACGTTTTGGCTGGGACGGTTGATAGCTGGGTGCTGTGGAATTTGACAGGAAGAAAAGTTCATGCCACTGATGATAGCAATGCTAGCCGGACAATGCTGATGAATCTGGCTTCGCGAGAGTGGGATGATAAGCTGCTGGAAATATTCGGAATTCCGGCTCACTTAATGCCTCAGATTAAGCCTAGCTTGGGAAACTTTGGCTGTACCGACGCCAAAATATTGGGGGTAGAAATTCCGATTATGGCAGTTTTGGGCGACCAGCAGGCGTCCTTATTCGGTCATGGTTGCGATCGCCCTGGTTTGATGAAATGCACCTATGGAACGGGTAGTTTCCTGGTTGCTCATACGGGAAGCCAAATTAGGCGATCGCCTCATCAACTCCTTTCTACCATTGCCTGGACTCAACCTCCCCAGAAAGCTTCTTCACCTGTTGGTTATGCCCTAGAAGGCAGTATGTTTACGACAGGAGCCTGCATTCAATGGCTGCGCGATGGCATTAAGCTGATTAAAGTTGCTGCTGATACCGAGTTGATGGCTAAAGCCGTCCCAGATAACGGTGGTGTCTACTTTGTGCCTGCTCTCAGTGGTCTTGGTGCCCCTCATTGGGATATGAGCGCTCGTGGCGCCTTTTTTGGTCTGACGGGAGGTGTACGGCAAGAACACATGGTCAGGGCGGTATTAGAAGCGATCGCCTATCAAGTTAAAGAAGTGGTGCAAGCGATGAATGATTGCAGTGGTCATGATATTAAACTACTGAAAGTTGATGGTGGCGCTTCGGAAAATAACTTCCTGATGCAGTTCCAAGCAGATGTTTTAGGAATCCCTGTCGAGCGCCCAGTTGTACGGGACACTACTGTACAGGGTGTGGCGTTTGCGGCTGGTTTAGCCATAGGCTTTTGGGATAATTATGAAGCGTTGATCGGCTGTCGCCGAATTGACCGGGTTTTTGAGCCAACTCCAGATGCTACTCAAGCATTGGAAAACTTTTTTACTTGGCAAAAAGCTGTCTCAAGAGCTAAAAATTGGGGTTGAAATTTAGAAAGTTATTACTTCAAATTTGATTAGGCAGTAATACAGCTTGAGAGGAGAAATCGCCGAAATTTACAACTAAAACAATATTTTGTCTGCTGCTTTGAGAAGGGCTTTAACTGCCTCGATTTTAGACTGTAGCCATTAACTAACTTACACCCGTTTTCTATTTCTCTGTTCAGACAAATATAAG
>CADCTM010000180.1:0-3575 GCA_902805485.1 uncultured Coleofasciculus sp.
AAATTAAGTTAAAAGTTAGTTCTAATAAATTCGAGGCGCAAGAAGTAGGATGAACAGTAACTCTGGACTCAATCATCATTTCGGATTAAGAAGTCGTAACCTCAAATCTTGCACCTCAAATCTTGCACCTCAAACCTTAAACAGCAAACTCAAAAAATTCCCAAGTCGGTTAGGAATTGCCCTGATAAATATGGGACTGTTGTTCGCCCCAGTCGCAATACCCAGTCCGGCTCAAGGGGCACAGCAAATTTATATTTCTTATGGACCATTAGAAGTTTCTCTGCCGATCGCTTCTTTAGAACTGTATGCCAAAGAAGGCAAAATTGATCAGGAACTAGCCTTTTATGCCGGCTATCTCACGCCACAACAACTCGAACAATTGCGAAATATTTTAGTAACGCGTGTGGATGTGACACCAGTTGCGATCGCACAATTTCTCTATTCCACCCAAGGAGAAATAATCCTAAATCGGATTGGCGAAATTATCCAAACCAAAGCCCGTCAACCGGGTTTTTATGCCATCCGCGCCTCCTTAATTAAAGCCGCAGCGCGTCCAGAAGGTTTAACATTGTTGAATGTCCTCCGGGAATTTCCCACCTACGGCATCCGGGTGGACTCCCAGCGCGGCTTTCAGGTAATTGAGTCTTTATCTAACCTGGTACGGCAAACGGGAGTGGCAATTGCCGCCGTGGAGCAACAAGCAATCCAAGAAGCGATCGCCCAGACACCGCCCCAAGAATCAATGTTATTATCCCCGCTGCAATCACAATTTGGGCGGCTGGCAGACTTGCGGCAACCGGGACAGGTTGGCTATTCCAAAGAATCACTAACACTTAATGATATTCCTCGCGGGCGTACATTTCCTGTCGATCTTTACCTCCCTAACTCTAGTGGGTTAGCACCTGTAATTGTAATTTCTCACGGGTTAGGAAGCGATCGCCAAACCTTCGTTTATTTAGCCACTCACCTCGCATCTTATGGTTTTGCCGTCGCTGTACCCGAACATCCCGGCAGTAATGCCGAGCAAATTCAGGCATTAGTTAACGGTTTAGCCAATGAAGTTACTGCCCCAACAGAGTTAGCTGATCGACCGTTAGATATTAAGTTTATGCTGGATGAACTGAAACGTTCTTTTGGCAACCGAATAAATCTTGAACAAGTCGGTATTTTGGGGCAATCTTTGGGAGGCTACACTTCTTTAGCCTTAGTTGGAGCAAAAGTTAACTATGAACAATTGCAAAAAGATTGCGCCCCTTCCAATGATTCGTTAAATTTGTCTCTACTTGTTCAATGTCGGGCATTAGAACAGCCTTTTAATTTTGAATTACAGGATCGACGAATCAAAGGGGCGATCGCAATTAATCCAGTTGGGAGTAGTATTTTTGGACAATCTCAATTCAGCCAAATTAAAGTTCCACTGATGTTAGTGGCTGGAAGTGATGATACCGTAGCCCCCGCCTTGGCGGAACAAATTCAACCCTTCACTTGGTTGACAAATGCCAATAAATATCTGGTTTTAATTAAAGGCGGAACTCATTTTTCCACTCTGGTAGATACAAAAGCGGCGATCCCCATACCGCCTTCTGCGCTCGGTCCTTATCCAGAAGTTGCACAAGATTATATGAAAGTATTAAGTGTGGCGTTTTTTAAGACTTATATTGCGAATGACCAAAGTTACCAACCTTATCTCAGCGCTTCTTATGCTCAATTTATCAGTCAAAATACCCTGCCCTTAAGCCTGATTCAATCGCTGACATCCACGCCACGTAGACAGGCAAGTGAGAGGCAACAACGGACACCAGTGCCTTCTCCATCCCCATCTCCTCAACCTTAGAGAATTGTCCGAAAAACAGTTAATATTAAAACCAGATTTTTTAGCTGTAGATATAGAGGTAATAGCGGATTCCCGCAGGGTAAGCAGATGAATGTGTGCCAGTGGTATATGTAAACTCTTTTGTGGCAAAGTTAGGGAATGGTGCAAGGTTTTTTGAATTTAAATAAGCCATTTGGGTTAACATCTCACGACTGCGTTGCCAGGGTGCGGCGGTTAGTACGCTTGAAGCGGGTTGGACATGGAGGGACGTTAGATCCTGCCGCGACGGGTGTCTTACCCATTGCCTTAGGTAAGGCAACGCGATTGTTGCAATATATGCGTCAGGATAAGGCATACGAGGCAACGATCCGCCTGGGAGTAAGGACAACGACGGATGACTTGGAAGGGGAGGTTGTCGCCACCCAGGCGCTGCCTGGGTTGATGCTGGAGAATGTCGAACCGTTACTACAGTTATTTCAGGGAAAGATTCAGCAAATCCCACCAGTTTTCAGTGCAATTCAGGTGAAAGGGCAACGGTTGTATGATTTAGCACGGGCGGGTGAAGCGGTGGAAGTGCCTGTGCGTGAGGTGGAAGTTTATAAAATTGAGGCTTTAGCTTGGCGTCCGGGGGAGTTTCCAGAAATTGATGTAGCGATCGCTTGTGGTTCTGGAACGTATATTAGAGCGATCGCACGAGATTTAGGTGTATCCCTGAATACTGGCGGCGTCCTTGCTTCCCTCACCCGTACCGAAAGCAGTGGTTTTGATTTAGCCGATAGCCTTACCTTGGAGGAATTAGAAGCCCAATTGCAGCAACAAACTTTTCAACCTGTTTTACCTGTTGCGGCTTTAAAGCATCTCGAAGCGATTACTTTAACTTCAGGAGACGCGCATCGCTGGTGTTTAGGGCAACGTCTTTCCTGGAATGATACATTCACGAACGCCCCGACTAGCGCCTTACGGGTTCACGATGAAGCTGGGGAGTTTTTAGGGATTGGTCAGATGATTGACTCGGAGAATGGGCGGGTGTTGACACCACAGATGGTTTTCGCAACCCAGTAATGCGGTCTAAGTCTTTACTTGCGACGATTGAGGGAGTAATCAAACTAGGGGAAGATGGGGAAGACAATGCGGAAATTTCGCTTACTACCTGCATCCTTCTTCGGTATAAAGAATACAGCACCCGATCAATTGAAGCTCTTTCTTCTTCGGTGATTGAGTCTTCTAACAATGCCGCCAACAGCCCGTATCGGTCAGCTAGTGTAATTTTTTTAGAACTGCTGGTTTGAGCAAATAAATCAGAAATAGCACCGGGCAAAAGTCGAAGTTGGACTGACATTGACTAGCACAGAAACCGACACTTTAACTATGTATCTTTTTCGTAAAAGCGGGGGTGAGGGTCAGACCCCTTTTTCCTCTCGCCAGAGACAAAAGCAATGGTAAGGTCAGAAGTGCACAATGGAAAGAAAGTAACGTTAAAGCCGAATGAGCGTAGAAATTCAAAAGCGATCAAGCCTCAAAATAGCCGTTATTATCTGTATTGCCTTAGTCTTAGTTGCTACCGCTTCGATTGGTGCAACGCAACGCTTATCAGGAGGAATTATGTTTGCCGGAACACGACCCACTAATATTGGCATCCAGTCAGGAAAATTAGCAGCTTGCCCTGGTACGCCCAACTGTGTCAACTCTCAAAGCCAAGATGCTCAATCAAAAATTGAACCTTTAGCTTATAGTTCCACGCCCGCACAGGCAATGGCTAAAC
>CADCTM010000180.1:3585-4133 GCA_902805485.1 uncultured Coleofasciculus sp.
ATATTATTACAGAAACCGACAATTATTTGTATGCAGAATTTACAAGTAAGTTGATGGGATTTGTTGATGATGTAGAGTTTTTGCTTGATGATAGTGCTAAAGTTATCCATGTTCGTTCTGCCTCACGTTTGGGACAGTCGGACTTAGGAGTAAATCGGAAACGCATCGAAGCAATCCGAGAAAAATTTAACTAAAAATGTAGGTTTGGTTAACGAAAGGAAGCCCAACAAACTGCCTCTGTTGGGTTTCGATATCGCTTATAAACCTACGAGCTAACAATAATCTGCGCTCCATCTATTAAGCTGCTGCCACTAAGGGAATCTCCACAATAAACTCCGTCCCTTGTCCTAGAGCAGAAAGACAAGTTATTTGACCTTTATGTTGCTCCACGACAATTTGATAGCAAATAGATAATCCCAATCCTGTGCCGCTGCCTACAGGTTTTGTCGTAAAAAATGGGTCAAATATTTTTGTTCTGACTTCCTCACTCATCCCAGAACCATTATCTTTAATACGAATCGAGACTAAGTTTTCCTGTTGCTTTTTAT
>CADCTM010000181.1:0-295 GCA_902805485.1 uncultured Coleofasciculus sp.
ACTAAGGGTTCTAGTGCGGGGTTAGTGCCACCCCACTACCACTACAGCTACAGGTGCTTACCCGTCTGAAGGGACAGCTTAAAGCACTGCGAAAAAGTGATTAAATAAGCTTGCATAAATCAAATTAAGCTGAAAAAAAACTGCCGAATCAGGCATTTATTCCGCCTAGAAAGACTTTGTTTGCCTAAGCATGACTTCAATCGTCAGGTATTCAGGCTCCCTAATTCCTCTTTTTTGTAAAACGACATACTACCAAAACGTGCTACAACAGGGTAGAAAACTCAGGTAATAATAC
>CADCTM010000181.1:305-10909 GCA_902805485.1 uncultured Coleofasciculus sp.
CCATCTTGTACTTACAAGATTTGCCTATGGAATCTGTCACCCTTGATCGTAATCCTTGTGTCTTGCTTGTCGAAACCGACGAAACCTTGGCTGAACGACTAAGCCTAGATTTGCGAGAAGCAGGCTACTATACTGTCGTTGCCCAAGATGCTATTAGTGGTTGGCATCAAGCTTGTGAACTTCAACCGGCAATGGTAGTGGTCGATCGCGCTCTTTCAGGAGAATCTGGACTAAAATTATGTACTCAAATTAGAAGTTCAGGTTCCCGTGTGCCGTTACTTTTGCTCATGGTTCGTGATACCGTTGACGATCGCGTTGCTTGTCTAGAATCCGGTGCAGATGATTATTTCCTCAAACCCTATCGCACGGAAACTTTTTTGCAGATGGTGCGTCTGTATTTAGAGCCAGAAACAGGCGTTAGCGAACAGCTCCGGTTTGGTGAACTCATTTTAGATCTTACAACCCGCAGAGCGTTGCGCGGCGGACGCACGATTGATTTAACCATGAAGGAGTTTGAACTCCTGAAGTATTTAATGCTCCATCCCCGCGAAGTTTTAACTCGCGAACAAATTTTGGAAAATGTTTGGGGTTATGACTTTATGGGCGAATCAAACGTCATTGAAGTATATATCCGCTACTTGCGTCTCAAAATAGAAGATGAGGGCGAAAAACGCTTGATTCAAACTGTACGGGGCGTTGGTTACGTTATGCGTGAGACTTAAATTTTTGGGGTTAGTGTAGCTATAGAAATAGGCATCGGTTATGAAGTGTCAAATCAGTTTATTGGGAATTACGCTGAGTATATTGCTGATGGGGTGTGCCGCATCAATGCCAGCTAAAGTTGTCGAGACGCCTTTGCAGTCCGGCGAAACGCTACCAACCCCTCCATTACTCTCATCATTACCCACGAATAAAGGTCAAATGCTACCGATTTCTGCTCAAGCACAGATGGCAGGTCAGCAGATTAAGCTAGAAGTGGCGCGAACACCCCAAGAACGGGCAATGGGCTTAATGTATCGTACTGAGTTAGCAGCAGATCGGGGAATGTTGTTTGCCTTTGTGCCGCCACAACCCGTCAGCTTTTGGATGAAGAATACTTTAATTCCGTTGGATATGGTTTTTCTGCGGGAAGGTCAAGTAAAGGCGATCACGGCAAATGTCCCGCCGTGTACGACAGAACCTTGTCCGAGTTATCCTTCCGGGGTAGCAATTGACCAAGTGATTGAACTGCGCGGTGGTCGGGCGGCGGAACTCGGTTTAAAGGTAGGCGATCGCGTAAATATTAAGTTCAACGAGCCAATCGCAACACCGACTCCAGCACATTCTTAAATTTTATTAAAATTATTAAAAATTTCACTGAATTGTTTGCTATTTCTTAGCGGAAGTACGTTAATCTTTCCTAAGACAGGTTTAAACGCTCAGAAACTACTGTATCTTTTACCATTAGGTTGCGAAACTTTACTTGGTAATAGTACCTAGTAAGAAGGCAAAAGCATTACGCGATTTAGCTTCAGCGGCTTGCCGCTAGATTTTGGTGTGAGGGTAGGATAGCTAATAGCGTAGGCAACATCGTAAATCTTCCATTTTACAGATAGCTTTGCCAAAAGCATTCTCGTAAAAGAAATTTAGAAGGGTTTGCTCAAGGCTGTCAAATTTTGGTGTCTACAATCAGTAGAACCAAGCTTGTTGTTCCACACTAATCGGTTGGGAACTCCTACAGTGATGTCGTAGTCAGGAATTTCTCTACTGACAAAAAACGTCCTAAACAAGCACATCTGATATAAATCTCAGATTAGCAGTGATTTGAGACACACCGTAACAATAGTTTTAAGCCTCAAGATAGAGGAGAGAAACTAAAAAATAGTGGACAGATAGAAGACCGCCTACTCGTAGCTTAAAGATACAAAACATAATCACAAAATGGAGCAGATAAGAGGACGTGAAAGTAATGATGGCACCGGCAACGTATACGAAATTTATTCGCTTTCTTCAAGAGGAGTTAGCCATTTCCAGAGATTCAATTGCAATTGCCCAACGGCGCAGCGAACAAGATCCAGGTCCTTTGCCAATGATCCTTTGGCAGTACGGCTTAGTAACACTTAAGCAATTAGATCAAATTTATGACTGGCTGGAAACGATCTAAAAATAGAATGAATCGCATCGGAGCAAACCAATAATGTCAAAGTGCTTACGTGTTTGGATTAAACAGCACTCTAGGCGAATCTTGATATTTTATAATCGTTTACAATTTATTTTCCCCAAAAAAGAGCGAGTTGTTGATTGACTCGCTCTTTTGTATTAATGATTAACCGTCCCCGTTGGCATTAAGAGATTTCAAAATAAATTTCTCGAAAATCTCAAACCTTAATCGCTTAAGATTCAGCAATCACCCGCGCTGCTGCTGCAACTCCTGCCCCAGGCGTCATCGATTCATATCCCAACTCCCGCAGAGTCGCTTCAATAGCACCAATTGCCGCCAGAATATCGCGATCGCTCACAAAGCCAAGATGACCAATTCGGAAGATTTTTCCCTTAAAATCATCTTGCCCACCCGCCAGCACAATATCAAAGCGCTTTTTCATCACGCTACGAATTTGTTCAGATTCAACCGAAACCGGCGCAACCGCCGTAATCGCAGGACTTGCCGCCTCATCCGACGCAAATAACGGTAACGATAACGCTTGCACGGCGGCGCGTGTTGCCCGCATTAGACGCTGGTGACGCGCAAAGATTGACTCCAACCCTTCCGCCTTCATCATCCGCAACGCCGCCTGTAGAGCCACAACTAGGTTCACTGGGGGCGTAAAGGGATTAGTATTTTTCGCAGCGGTTTTGCTGTACTTTCCTAAATCCAGGTAAAAGCGAGGCAGTTTAGCCGTTTTATACGCTTCCCAAGCTTTAGGGCTAACGGACACAAAGCCCAATCCTGGAGGAATCATATAACCCTTTTGAGAACCAGATGCCACAACATCCAGCCCCCAAGCATCAATGGGCAGATTGACCGCTCCAAGGCTCGTCACGGCGTCAACAATCATCAATGCTCCCCCATGTTCTTTGACATGACGATTAATCGTTTCCAGGTCATTCAGGACGCCTGTAGAAGTCTCTGAGTGAGTGAGGATGACCGCTTTAATTGTTTTTTCGGTATCCGCAACCAGCTTTTCTCGAAACTGAGCTGGATCTAAAGGTTTACCCCAATCTGCGGTAACAGTATCCACATTTAGACCAAAAGCCGCACTCATCTGTGCCCAACGTTCGCCAAATTTCCCATTACAACCGACCAAAACGCGATCGCCAGGACTCAGGAAATTAATAATTCCCGCTTCCATCGCCCCTGTACCGCTTACCGTTAACACCAAGACATCATTTTCCGTCTGGTGGAGCCATTTGAGGTTTTGCGTCACCTCTGCCATAATCTGGCTAAATTCACCGCTCCGATGCCCAATTGGGTGCTTGGAGAGTGCCAGTAATACTTGCTCTGGGACTGGTGTTGGCCCAGGAATCATCAACATGAGCTTGTCGTCCATTTCCTTAATCCTCGATCATCTCGCTTCCCATAATTTAGGATCGCACAACTTCTTCAGGGATTTTTCTCTTAACGCGGCAACTGTCATTAAAAGTTTGAAATTAGTCTGAGCTTTTTTTGACAGAGTTGAGCAAAACGGCTGTTGGTGGTTATTGAAACGTTTCAGGTTTTTCGTTGTTGGTGAGGAGAAAGGCTAAGAGGTTTATCTAAAAAACAATTTGAGCAACTAACTTAACCCGGTCTAACCCTTTGTCCCAACCACTAACAACAAGATTTCTTCTAACATGAAGTGAGTTTTACCTGAGCGGAGGCTTGCTATTTGCTAACCTCCGGTTTTGGACTCAGGGGAAAAACATCGGTTGGGGTTTCCGAATCAAAGCTGACACTGTTGAGGGACCAGCGGTACTCAACAGGTAAATTAGCGCGTTCGCAGGCTTTTTCCAATTGCTTCTGCTGTGCTAAGGCTTTGCGGAGAGTACTAATCAGTTGATGAACCTGCTCTCGAACTGCTGGCTTTTGGCTAGCTGCAAATGAAGTTTGCCGCTCTAAAAGTTGGAGGAGCAGTTCGTAGTGAACATAAGACGGAAGAGGAATTGGCTCCATGTAACTTGGTTTACCTCAAAGGAACGAATCTGCGGTCACAATCGGTTTGGCGTACACCGAAACAAAGGTGAGGATGCGCGGGCGCCCGCGCCAAGCCTCTGATCACCTGTTATTGCAATTAACAATGGACTTGTGGCTAGCAAATCACTACTTAGGGAAACAGATCGGCGATCGCTCTTGCTGGATCAGGCTGTTTCACCAATGACTCGCCAATGAGAACGGCAGCGGCACCTGATGTTGCTACTGTTTCTAAATCAGCCGTGGTGTGCAGCCCTGACTCGCTGACGACCAAGATGCCACGTTCCTGTAGCTGGTTGCCCCGCGCTGCTAGGATTTGACAAGTCGTTTGCAGATCGACCGAGAAATCTTCCAAGTTGCGATTATTTATACCCACTAGGGTAACGCTATCCAAAGATAATACGCGGTCTAACTCGTCGAGAGTATGAACTTCAATCAAAGCTGTCATTGACAGACCTTTTGCAATTTTGACAAAGTACTGAAGATCTTGATCCGAGAGAATTGCCGCAATTAGTAAAACAGCATCGGCTCCATAGCGACGTGCTAGATAAATCTGGTAAGGGTAGATGATGAAATCCTTACATAACAACGGCAATTCAACGGCTTCACGAACGTTTGCCAGGTTGTCCCAGCTACCTTGAAAGAATTTTTGATCCGTCAGCACGGAAATGGCACTTGCACCCCCTTGGCGATAGGATTTAGCGATCGCTACAGGGTCAAAATTCTCTCTGATTACCCCTTTACTCGGAGATGCCTTTTTGACTTCTGCAATTAGTGCCGGACGAGTCTTTCCCGATCGCAATGCTTCCGTAAAGTCACGAGGAGGCGATGCTGTCTGCACACCTCGAAGCAACTCCTTTAAAGGCATACGTTCTCGCATCTGGTCAACTTCTTTCTCTTTGTGCCAGACAATTTCTTCTAGGATATGACGGGGTTCAGAGTCTGGAACAACAACTTGATAGCGAAATATACTGAGATCGATCGCTGGATTAGGTGGACGTCGGCGAATTTGCATCACTTGTGGCAGCGGTAAGGGTAACTGATTTAACGGATTGAATCAGTGTGGCAGCGGTAAGGGTAACTGATTTAACGGATTGAATCAGTGACTAATGAGTCATGACAGCCCGTTTGTAAGCTTCGTCCAGCACTTCCGATAAGGTGGGATGGGCGTGGACTAAATAGGCGAGGGTGTTGACGGACTGCCGTTGCGCGATCGCATTGGATGCCTCGTGAATCAAATCTGAGGCATGAATACCCAGGATATGAACGCCAAGGACTTCACCTGTATCTTTGCGGTAGATTACCTTAGCAATGCCATCTGCCTCTCCTTCCGCGATCGCTTTTGAGTTGCCTTTAAAATAAGACCGTACCGATGTCACTTCAAATCCTTCTTTTTCACCCAGCTCTTTTGCCGCTGGCTCAGTTAGCCCCACATAGCTGATTTCTGGATGAGTAAATGCCGCTGCTGGAATGCTGCGATAATCCATCGTCCGATGCCGTCCACAGATATTCTCGACTGTTGCAATACCTTGAGCGGAAGCAGCGTGTGCTAACATCAGTTGCCCAGTCGCATCGCCAATTGCCCAGAGGTGAGGGACGACTTCCCCGGCTGATAGTACTGCCATTGTGTTATCTACAGCAATAAATCCTCGCCTGTCGGTTTCGACACCGACATTTTCTAGTCCCAGATTTTTGGTAGCGGGAATTCGCCCTGTCGCCACAAGGCAGGCATCCACTTCCAAGACTTCCACGATTTCTTTCGTTTTGGCATCAGCGAGTTCAATTACCACTGGTGTTCCCGGTGTTACTTTCATTGCCAGCTTACCCACATGAGTTTCAATATCACGGGGAGTAATGAGAATTCTTGCTGCCAATTTGGCAATATCCGGGTCAAAAGTCGGCATCAGTTGGTCTAACGCCTCAATCATCGTGATTTCTGAGCCAAGCGCTGTGTAAATATCAGAAAACTCCAAACCAATGTAACCGCTGCCAATAATCGCTACCCAGTCCGGAATCCAGTCCAACTTGAGGGCGTCATCACTAGTAAAGACGGTTTTGCCATCAATCTCAATCCCTGGTGGCACAAAGGGAACTGAACCTGTGGACAGAATAATGTCTTTTGCCGTTATCGTTTTTTCACCGCTGTCTGTAGCAATTGTTACTTTTTGTTGCCCAGCTATTTTACCCCAACCCTGAATAATTTCGACATTCAGCCGTTTGAGGCTATTGGTGAGGTCGCCTCTGATCTTGCTCACCAGATTACTAGCATGATCGGCGATCGCTTGTCGGTCAAACTCAACATCGCCAACGTGAATGCCAAGCGACTTGAGGTGATGGGTGTTGCGTAACTCCCGAACCCTACCGGAGGCGGCTAAGAGTGCTTTTGAGGGAATGCAGCCCCGATTAACACAAGTTCCGCCCATCTCAGACGCTTCAATAATAGCGGTTTTCAAGCCGCAACTGACCGCGTGCAAGGCAGCACCATGACCACCTACACCGGCACCGATAATCACCAAATCGTAATCAAATCCTTGAGTCACATCCATCTCCTGGTGCGTGTCGCCCTCTTTATTCTCGACTTGACTAATCAACGAATGCAAGTCTTCTATTGGATTCAACAAGAAAGTGTTCTCTTCTCAACTGTTCCGTAAAGTTAGAGCCAGGGAACACTAACAACATTAAATCTTTATCCACTCGCATTTTTTATTTCTTATGAGTCATTATGTTAGGGAAATTTCCTCAAATACAGTGTTGTATCGTGGAAGTTTTCACCCGATTTTCTCCGTACAAGCGGCATGAAAGGAAATTAGACACTATGCATGAGCATGAGCATCAGGAAAATCAGCGAATTGCTGCAAAAAGAGCGTTTACTGAATCCCTTGACCAACTACAGCATATATTGCTCCAAAAAGCTCAACCCATCGAATCTGAAAGCTTGCCTCATCCCAATTCAAACAACGCGATTGATTCTAATGCTTGGGAAGACGCAGCAGCAGACCTCGATCAATTTTTTGGTGATGCTCAACCGGAAGACGCTGGACTTGGTGAGGAGAGTTGAAAATAACCCGAAAAAGCGATCATTGTTGAACAAGTTTCTACTTTCGGTTGGTGATTCGTTGGCGTTGGGCTTCGTATAACATTAAAGCCGCCGCGATCGCCACATTTAATGATTCTACACCTGGCATCAGCGGAATTTGCACTCTTGTATCAGCCTGCGAAACCAAATCCCTACTAAGTCCAGCCGCCTCATTACCCAAAAGAATCAGAGTAGGACGCCGTAAATCGATATCCCAGTAACTCAACGTTGCATCAGGTACTGTTGCCACTACCTGTGTTCCTTGAGCTTGACATTGGCAAATAACCGCTTTCAAATCTGGACTAACCGACACAGGCATCCGGAACCATTGACCCGCGCTGGAGCGTAACACCTTTGGATTATCTAAATCTACACTATCCGCACTCAGCCACAAGCGTTCGGCGCCCGCTGCCGCCGCCGCCCGGATGATTGTTCCCAAGTTACCTGGATCTTGTACCGTTTCCAGGGCTAGACCTAAAGAGGTGAGTAATGCTCCCTGTAAATCACCGGAATTATCGATCTGCCGTCGCTTCGCGGTTGCCACAACGCCATCCGGTTGAACCGTTGTGGCAACCGCCTGCATCACCTCTTGGCTTACTAATTCTGCCCGTTGACAGCGTTGAGCGGCATCTTCCCAAAGTTGTTGATGACGCTCCTGCCATTGTGGCGTACAGCAAACGTTTACCAACGGGTAATCTACTGCACAAGCTTCCTCTAAGAGGTGCGTCCCCTCCAACAAAAATAATTGCTGCTCCCGTCGCCCCTTCGCTTGGTGCAGCTTCTTGATTTCCTTTACCAGAGGGTTCTGTGTACTTGTCAGCATTTTGGGGCTAGGGGCTAAAGACTAGGGGCGAGGGACGAGTTTGCAACTACTCTCTCAGTCCCTATTTCTAACCCCTTGCATAATGCGGAACCGGGGACTTGAACCCCGAAGTCCTTGCGAACACTAGAACCTGAATCTAGCGCGTCTACCAATTCCGCCAGTCCCGCGAGCGTTTTTCTGTTTTCTGTGCAGTTCCTCATAATGCAGCAATCTCCGAAATTCGTCAAGCTTACAACCTAAATATTTCGTGAAGTTGAAGTTATAGCAATTTGCTAGTTCGTTCACGCGAGTAAAGTGAAATATAAATAAAAGTGTAGAGATCCGTTGAGAATCAACCTTGTCTTCAAACCAAATCGTTACTCTCCAAAACCCGCCCTTGCCGACAAGTCTCTGTACCGAGAAGTTGAAAACTGTTGTAAGATAGCTAACGGCTCTTCAAGCCATACAGAACGCGCCAAGCAACAACTTACACATTCCTTTGACACGAGACGGTTCCTTCGGAAACTCAGATAAATCGGTAAGTCCGATTATTTACTGTGCTAAGGTACACAAGTTGTCCTGATTTGTATGCCGTCACTAGCCGCCAATCATGGACAGTGGACAAATAACTACCAACTAGCTCGTGAAAAATCTAGACATTTGCAATCTTTCAGGTAGAATCAGAACCAAATTTTAAAAATGCTTGCGTATTCCGCTGATTCTGGAGGATAGACCCATTAATCACTCTCTGAGCCTAATAGATACCCAATCTCTGCCCGAAGAAGACAAATCAGTTTTACAAATTTGGGGCAGAGCTTCCCTACAAGGACACGTCAAAATTAGTGGAGCCAAAAATTCGGCTTTGGCGATCATGGCGGGAGCTTTACTTTGTCCTGAAGATTGCCGACTCCGCAATGTACCCTCCCTCGTAGATATCTTGCGAATGGGTCAGATTCTCTCCGCTTTAGGCGTGAAGCTAGAACGTAATGGTGACGCCTTAGACATTGATGCCCGTCACATTGGAGAGTCAAAAGCGCCCTACGAGTTGGTCAGTCAGCTACGAGCCAGTTTTTTTGTAATTGGTCCAGTACTGGCGCGCCTTGGCGTTGCACGGGTTCCCCTACCAGGTGGCTGTGCCATTGGTGCTAGACCTGTAGACCTCCATGTTCGTGGTCTGCAAGCGATGGGAGCGCAGGTGCATATCGAACACGGAATTGTCCACGCCTATGTACCGGGAGATGGTAGCAAGAAGCTAAAAGGAGCCAAAATTTACCTAGACTGCCCTAGCGTGGGCGCTACAGAAACCCTGATGATGGCGGCGACTTTGGCAGAAGGGGAAACTACGATTGAAAATGCTGCCCAAGAACCAGAAGTTGTAGATTTGGCAAACTTCTGTAAAGCAATGGGAGCCAAGATTCGCGGTGCTGGCACAAACACCATTATCATTTCTGGCGTTCCCAGCTTGCACTCTGTGGATTACTCAATTATTCCTGACCGCATTGAAGCCGGGACATTTTTAGTTGCTGGGGCAATAACTCATTCGGAAATTTCTCTTTCTCCAGTCGTGCCAGAGCATCTGACGGCTGTTATTGCCAAGTTGCAAGAAATTGGGGCAAAAGTGATTGCTGAAGGCTCTAACTGTCTGCGGATTGTTCCGGGTGGACTGCGTGCAACCGATATTGAAACGTTGCCTTATCCAGGGTTTCCCACGGATATGCAGGCGCAATTCATGGCATTGCTAGCTCGGAGCGAAGGGGATAGTGTGATCACCGAAACGGTGTTTGAAAACCGCCTGCGTCACGTTGCGGAGTTAAATCGCATGGGTGCAGATATTCGGGTCAAAGGGAATAATGCCATCGTCCGGGGTGTGCCACTTCTCTCCGGCGCACCGGTTGTGGCGACGGATTTACGGGCGTCGGCGGCGCTAGTGCTGGCGGCGTTGGCGGCAGAAGGCAAGACGACGATTCAGGGATTGCATCATTTAGACCGGGGCTACGACAATATAGAAGCCAAGTTGCGGCAGCTAGGGGCGAAAATTCAGCGAGTGCCAGAAGATGCTGTTGAGGAAACTTTCACGGCTCAAAGTCAAAACACTACGCCCGCACCGTCTGTATAGGTCTTAGCACTTACCTTGTTATGGGGTGGACAAGATGTCCACCCTTAAAGCTTACTTTGGACGAGTAGGGCACCTATCCTCCCCCATTTACAACGCCAGCATTCTTCCTGACCACGGAGCCACAATGATGAACGAGGAGTGTCAAAACCAAGACTAAAAATTAGGTTTGGCGGGAATTAATACGTTGTTTCAGTTTTTTTTCCTGATTTTTGGCTTCTCGTTGAGCGTCCTTCTTTTGGAGTGAATCAAGCATCTGGCGTCTCACTTCACTTGCCCATAGCTCAAAGTTAAAGTAGTCGCTATTCTCGCTGACTGATGCTTTAAAAGACTGAGGCTGGTATTTGTCTAACTGAGTTTTCATTCGGATTCTTACTTAAGCACTATAGGTACAACGAGAATTAAGCAACTCTCATTGCTAATTAATACATTAAACTAATCTCTCCTAATTAAGTGCTATTTGCCA
>CADCTM010000181.1:10919-14557 GCA_902805485.1 uncultured Coleofasciculus sp.
TTTAAATGCAAGAGCCACATTAAAATAAAGCAATTTATACATTGAATATTAATCTTCATAACAAACAATCAATAAATTTCTCAAGGCAAGCGTAATTTTACTTAAAAATCTCATCCCGATTTTCAAGCCACTGTAGATGTCTTGGGAGTAATTCTGCCAAGTTGTAACGTTCTAAGATTGTCTCTCGTGCTTTGGCTCGAATCGACGCCATGCGAGTTGGATGACTGAGGACTTCCTCAGAGCGAGTGCTAATTTCCTGTGGCGAAAAAAAGTCTACCAATAAACCATTAACCCCATCTTCTATAACCTCAGTCACGGGAGTCGTCTTAGAAGCGACAACTAAACAACCCGTTGATAGCGCCTCCAGCATTGACCAAGATAAAACAAACGGACGAGTTAAATAAATATGAACAGAACTGGACTGAAGAACCTGCAAGTATTCCGAATAAGGAAGCAAACCTGTAAAATGAACTCGGTTGAGGTCGAGGGAAAGTTTCGAGAGCATCAAATCCTTGTAAGTTTGTTGATCAGGCAGAGTTTTACCATAAGCCACCCGATTTTCTCCAACTACCACCACATGACACTGGGGGCGTCGTTGTTGCAGTAACGCCACAGACTCCATAAACTGCCCAAAACCCCGGTAGGGTTCCATTCCCCGCGCCACATAAGTAACAATTTCCGGAACATCTCGCAGGTCTAAATTTAACCGAGGTAAGACTAACTTTGCTCCGGGCTGCGGTTGAAAAAATTCTGTATCAACACCATCATGAAGGACATTAATCTTGCTGTGATATTCGGGTGGAAACTGTTGCCGCTGCCAATAAGTCGGAGCCAAACCGCGATCGCAACTATACAAATCAATCAAAATTGGTGCATTTTTCAGACGAATCCGCGCTTCATCATCAGCATTAATCGGATCATTTGGGTCAAAATCTGCATCTGAGCCATGAGCATGATAAAACCACTCGAAATAACACAAAAGTTCGGCAGTTGGAAAGATATCTTTTATTAATAAAGTCGGACCCCAACCCGAATGTCCATAAACCACATCCGGTACAAAACCTTGTGCTTTCAGTTGCTCCGAGAGGCGATAAACTGCTTGTGCCTGAAGCACCGCACTTTCTAAGGTTTTAACGTAGTGATGAGTTTGGGGGTGAGCTGTACGAGAAGTTTGATAAAGTGCCTTGTATACTCCAGGAAGACTGCCTTCTTTTCTGGCGGTTCCAAACACAACTTGGTGCTGAGAATCTTTGGCTAAGGCAACAGCTAAATGACGAAATTGGGCGGGAAAGTTGGGATGTAAGAATAAAATTCGCATTGTGTTGCCTGTCGGTATTGGTTGTATTTAATTCTCTCAACCGAAGGCACAACACCCAGCAATTATTGTAGGGGCAACCAGGGGGGGTTGCCCTCAAGACTAAAAACTACTGTAATTAGCGATCGCTTCTTTCATCCTCTCAATCACCTCAGTTACAGGAATTGCCCCTAAATCTGCCGAATTCCCGCCAGCAGCACGAATCCGCATACTCAAGCTCTTAGTTTCCACCTCTTTATCTCCCACAACCGCGATTACGGGGATTTTCCCTTTCTCAGCATTACGAATTTGCTTATTCATGCGATCGCCACTAGTATCAGCTTCAGCACGAATCCCAAGCGATCGCATTTTATCAGCAACCTCCTTGGCATAAGGCAACAAGGTCTCATTCACCTGCACAATTCGCACCTGCACCGGCGCCAACCACAAGGGAAAGTCCCCCACATACTCTTCAATTAAAATCCCAATTAGGCGTTCTAATGAACCAAACGGCGCACGGTGAATCATCACAGGACGTTTGCGAGAACCATCTTCCGCAACATATTCCAAATCAAACCGTTCTGGCAAATTATAATCCACCTGAACCGTCCCCAATTGCCACTCTCTCTCCAACGCATCCTGGAAGATGAAATCGAGTTTCGGTCCATAAAATGCCGCTTCCCCAATTCCCTCAAAATGCTCCATCCCTAACGTTTCTACCGCACGACGAATCGCACCTTCGGCTTTTTCCCAAGCTTCATCAGAACCAATATACTTATCATCAGCCGGGTCACGGAAACTCAGGCGTGCCTTAAAATTCTTCAGTTGTAACTTATTAAACACTGACAGAATCAAATCCACCACGCTGAGGAATTCTGCATCCAATTGTTCTGGCGTAACAAACAAGTGAGAGTCATCCACCGTAAAGCCGCGTACCCGCGTTAAACCGCCCAATTCTCCTGATTTCTCATAGCGGTAGACAGTGCCAAATTCCGCAAGGCGCATCGGCAAATCCCGATAAGAACGTAACTCACTCTTGTAAATTTGGATATGGAAGGGACAATTCATCGGCTTCAAGGCAAAACCTTGTTCTTGTGCCGTTGCTTCTTCATCCTCTGCCATCATCGGGAACATATCTTGCTTATATTTCTGCCAATGTCCCGAAGTTTTAAACAAATCGACTCGACCAATATGAGGCGTTACAACCTGCTGATAGCCGCGTTTGATTTGTTCTTGTTTGAGGAAGTCTTCGAGTAAGCTACGTAATACCGTTCCTTTTGGCGTCCACAAGGGTAAACCGGGACCAACTTGATCGCTAAAGATAAATAACCCTAGTTCTTTACCGAGTTTGCGATGGTCGCGTTTGAGGGCTTCTTCTTTACGGCGTTTGTATTCGGCTAATTGTTCTGGTGTTTCCCAAGCTGTGCCGTAGATGCGCTGGAGTTGGGCTTTTGTGGCATCACCGCGCCAGTATGCGCCAGCAATGCTTTCTAATTCAAAGGCTTTTGGGTTCAGTTCGCTGGTGTTTTCTAGGTGGGGTCCACCACATAAGTCCCACCACTGATCACCTAGGTGATAAATCGTAATCGGTTCTTGTAATCCTTCGAGGATTTCTAATTTATAAGGCTCGTTAATGTCCTTAATCCGGCGTTGAGCCTCGTCTGTGGTGACTTCTTCCCGAATCACCGGCAATTTGCGGTTGATGATTTTGACCATCTCTTTTTTGATGGTCTTGAGGTCTTGCTCGGTAAAGGGTTGTGGTTTATCGAAGTCGTAATAAAAACCATTCTCAATCCAGGGTCCGATAGTTACCTGTGCCTCCGGAAAGAGCTTCTGTACCGCCATTGCCATGATGTGGGATGTGGTATGACGAATCTTTTTTAGGGACTCGGATTCACTTGTGCGGGGTAGATAAATTTTTTCAGGTTGCTCTGGAGATTCTGAGTTGGACATCGCCTGCTGTTGCATTGAGTGGGTTTTCTGTCAATTTTATTAAGTCTAATTTTTTGGCAATGCATCGTTGCGAGATGACAGTTTATGTAGAGGTAGTTTCCCCGTGCCTACCCCGTGAGATTTGAGGGCAACCACGGGGAGATTGCCCCTACAGTTTCATCTCTTTGATGTGCAACGCCAATCTTTAGGCTCTGCCTCTATAATACCGAGCTTGCTTTTCTGGTTGGTGCGGCGGCGAGAATATAACAAAATTATGATTCTTTTTTAAGAAATGTAAATAGAGTTAATATATGATTTATAGGAATCGTCTGTTTAAAATTCATGCCTCAGCCTCAGCCATCGGAACAGGAACTACTAAAGACGGTATTGCAGCCGCTATTAGAAGATTTCC
>CADCTM010000182.1:0-361 GCA_902805485.1 uncultured Coleofasciculus sp.
GCCCCAATACCACTCACACTCACCAACTGCCTAAACAAATCTCGTTCAGCAGCAGAGGAAAAACCATACAACACCTGTTGTTCTTCCCGAATTTGCAAATGGGTAAAAACCTGCACAACTTCACCCGACGGCGCCGGAAGTTCCTGTGAAAAACGCCGAGGAATTTGCACTTCGTACCCAATTTGGTTAACTTCCAAAACCAATGTGACACGATTACCCGCGCTTTTCTGAATACCTGCAACAGTCCCCTTAAGATAGCTGATCATTTAGTTATTAATACATTGGTCAGTAGTAGAATTCACCTCCCCAGCTCTCCTTTACCTCCCTAAATTTAAACCACCCCCAGCCCCATTATTTAAAA
>CADCTM010000182.1:371-4092 GCA_902805485.1 uncultured Coleofasciculus sp.
TTGGTAGGTAAGGTAAAGCCAGATAAACTTCTTATTCCCCCTGAATTACGGGGGACTAGAAGCCAAATTAGAACTCTTTTCCCCCGTTTATAAGCCCTAGCAAAGAGTGAGGAGGTTAGGGGGTAGAAATAATATTATGGGGCAAGTCATAAATTACTGCCACAAATCCAACTAACCATCAAGAAAGCCAAAATAACGCAAGCCCTCCAGAATACCACCCGCACAGTACGCCTGAGCCAAATACCGATAATCAGCCCGATTTTCCTCATACCACCGAACCAGTTCCGGTTGGGCATTGCCAACAATAATACCCCGCGACTCACCTACGCTAAATAAAGCCATATCATTGCCAGAGTCACCACAGGCAACTGTTTTTGTACTCTCAAGTCCCCATCTTTCTTGGAGAAACTGCACCGCCAGACCTTTATTGGCATTGCGTGGCAAAATGTCAAGGTCTTTTCCGCCACTGTAAATTAAATTAACATCCAAACCGCGATCGCTAAGTTGCGCTTTCAATAGAGGCAAAACTTCCAGCGCCGCATTTTCCGTCAACAAATAGCTAACTTTAAACGGTCGCTGTTCCGAGTCATCTTGCGGTACAAGGTCAGCATAATGGGCAGCCGTTGCTACTGCCAGGTCTCGATCCCAGCCGCCCAAAAGCTTCTCAGACCAAGCCGGATCAGGATTATCATTGCCCTCGTCCTGATAAATTTCCGTACCCACAGAGGCAATTAAAGCATCTGGATCTAAAAGTTGCTTCCGGGCTTTCAGTTCCTGGTAAGATTTACGCGATCGCCCCGTAGCATACACAATCTTTGTCCCATAATCCTGACGATGCTGACTTAGCAGTTGATTGAGTTGTTTGAGGGCATTGTCATCGCCCACTAAGGTATTGTCTAAATCACTTACAAATAAAAATGCTGTCACAGCAACCTCGCCGCTCACTTGGTCTAGTTGCATTATTTCGCAAAAAAGCCGCACTGCTTCAACTTTTAGGAAAATTAAATTCTAGTTCCCCCCAAATGTGGAGGGCGTACAGGGGCAATTGCGTCAATCCTGATATAGTTGATGACTGCCACCTGCAACTACTTAATGAAACCTTCTCCTAAACGAAAGCGTGCCTGGATGCCCCAACTGAGTCACCAGGTTTGGATTCTCGCAATCGGTAGATTACTATCCCAACTTGGTAGCGGGTTTACATTATTTTATGCCTCGATCTTTTTTGTCAATCAGGTTGGATTATCGGCGACGGCGGTAGGAATTGGCTTAGGAAGTAGTTCGATTTCTGGGGTAATTGGTCGCTTTTTGGGAGGTTCGTTTGCCGACTCAAAATTTTGGGGACGCCGACGGACGCTATTACTGGCTTTAGTGATTTCTGCCTTCGCTTCCGTTATTTTGGCATTTACCTATGATTTTCCCATCTTTGTTTTGGGGAATCTTTTCATGGGTTTGGGAGTTGGTCTTTATTGGCCGGCAACCGAAGCTGCTGTTGCCGATTTAACAACAATTGATCAACGGAATGAAGCCTTTGCCATCACCCGTTTGGCAGATAACTTGGGCATGGGGCTAGGGGTGATACTTGGAGGGGCGTTAATTGCCGCGACGGGAAATTATCGGTCTTTATTTGTCATTGATGGCATCTCTTTTCTGATTTTTTTTGGGGTAGTTTATGCAGCGATTCCAGAAACTCGGAAGTTTGATCAGAATTATTCTAAAGCAGCCTTTCAAGGTTGGGCGGTGGCATTAGGCGATCGCTATCTTATGATTTATGTTTTAGTCAATATCCTGTTCACCACCTATCTATCTCAGGTGAACAGTACAATGCCCTTATATTTCACGAACTTTATCTCCGGTGCGTCATCGGGTGGCTTTTCTCCGCAGCTTATTAGTGCGTTGTTTACCTGGCACGTTATAGTAGCGGCATTATGTCAGTTACCCATTGCCCGCTTCCTCAATCGTTTCAGTCGTCCTCGTGCCTTAATGTTTTCGATGTTGCTGTGGGCTGTAGGATTTGTTTTAATCTGGGTGACGGGAGTTGCTGCAACTGGTCAAATTATTTGGGCAGTTTTGGCATTAGGAGTTTTAGCGCTTGCAACTGTTGCTTATACTCCCTCCGCCTCAGCTTTAGTTGTCGAGTTAGCCCCCGAATCTCTCCGAGGCGTTTACCTATCGATTAACTCCCAATGTTGGGCAATTGGCTATTTTATTGGTCCCCCACTGGGCGGTTGGGTGTTAGATCAATCTCTAACAATTGTTCATGGCTATTGGTTAGCTGTTGCCGCAAGTACCAGTATCGGCATTCTTATTTTGCAGTATCTTGGTCAAATTTTCCGAAACCGCTAGAGCGTGTTTTCAAACTTCTCCGTCAGAGTAAAATCTCCAGGGCGAGAAAACACATCCTAGCCTAACTAGTAAAGAACCTGATGAAATTACCGACTAACTGGCGTAATAAATTTCAGTAATTCTGCTGAAAACATTACTTCTCCGGAAAATAGAGAATTTGACAGTAATAGGATAAATAACTTCTTTCACGGGCATGGGCTATGACTCGTCTACTCGATCAAGTAAAAGATTTAAATCTGCCGAATAAGGTAGATGATTTTTCAGTTATTTCACCTTGGAGAATTCCTCTCCCACTCGAAGAGTACAATCAATCTTCGGTTGTCATGTACTTTTACAGTGATATTTGGATTCCGATTCCCGGCTTCTCTTTAGCTGAGGCAATTGCACTTTATCGTAAGGCATTGGTTTTAGATAAAGAAATTCTGCTGTACCCGCCCGATTTATGCCCTTATAGCCAGACAATTGAGAAACTAGAGAAGCAATTTGAGTCTAAAATCTAACCTTTTTCGGATAAATAGTCTATTCTCTTAATGATATTAGTCTTTAATTGTGCAATTCTGTAACATAACATTACCTGCGGCGTTGTTGCAATTTCCGATAAACCGCTTTTAAATCAACATTGTGGTGAGCTAAAGCTACCAAAGTGTGATAAAACAAATCAGCGACTTCACCTGCGATCGCTTCTTTGTCATCATCTTTACAAGCCATTACAACTTCTGCTGACTCTTCCCCAATCTTTTTAAGAATCTTATTATCGCCGCCAGCGAAAAGTTTGCAGGTATAGGAATCTTCTGTTGGGTTATCGCGGCGATCGCATATTACCTCAAACACCTGGGATAAGCTATCAGCAGGAGGTGCAACTTTTTGCCCTTCTACTTGATGGAAGCAGCTACGCTCACCCGTATGGCAGGCAATATCACCGATTTGCTCGACCGTAACAAGTAAGGCATCGCTATCACAATCGTAACGAAGCGATCGCACTTTTTGCAGATGACCAGAACTTTCGCCTTTATGCCAAAATTCCTGACGAGAGCGACTCCAAAACCAGGTTTCCCCAGTTTCCATCGTTTTTTGCAGCGACTCTCGATTCATCCAAGCCATCATCAAAACCGTGCCATCCAGGTAATCTTGGACAATCGCTGGCACTAAGCCTTGTTCGTTGTAGCGGATTTGGTCAACGGGAATCGCTTGGCTCAAGGCAGTCGGTTCGGTAGATGGCATTGCAATGAATATTGTTAATTTATTCAAAATACCATTCATTATCTACCATACATTAAGCAATCTGAAACATCTTGCCTTTGTTCAATACCTGGCACTGTTGAGAATGGGATGTTATTTATATTTAATAGAATGGTTATTGGTTGAGGTTAGTTTGGTT
>CADCTM010000183.1 GCA_902805485.1 uncultured Coleofasciculus sp.
ACTCTGGGTGGATGAATGCAAAAAACTGACGAATAAATGTAAGCTTCTAAAATTAAACATTCCGCCAAAACGTCTTTACAAATCCTGCTTCAAAACCCCCTCATCCAAATGAGCAATGCGATCTGCCACATCCATAATTCGGGGATCGTGAGTAACAATTAATACCGTAGCGCCTTCTTCCTTTGCTAATTTCCGCAACAATTCCATCACGGCATGACCACTTTGAGAATCTAAAGAAGCGGTAGGTTCATCTGCCATAATCAACTGTGGATGACCCGCTAAGGCACGAGCAACCGCTACCCGTTGTTTTTGCCCTCCGGACAAATCACGAGGCTTCTGCTTCGCCTTATCTCCCAATCCCACCTGTTCCAGCAAACCATAGGCTTGATGTCGGGCAGCTTTCCCTTTAATGCCTTTAATATTCAGCACCACTTCAATATTTTCCGCCGCCGTTAATGCGGGAAACAAATTAAAATCCTGAAAAATAAAGCCAATATGTTGCAGTCGAAAGCGCGCTAACCGAGAGCGAGACAATTGAGTAATTTCTTCCCCTAACAGGTAAACTTTCCCTGCCGACGGTGTCAGCAAGCCAGCCAAAATTGATAACAAAGTTGTTTTTCCAGAACCTGAAGGTCCCATCAACAACTGAATGTTGCCGCCAGGAATTTCCCAATCAATTCCTTTGAGAATTTGCAACGCCTGCCGTCCCGACTGCAATGCCATCTCGACGCCCTGGATCGCAACTGCTGCCGTTTGAAGTTGATTGAAACCGATTGATTTAGAAGCAATCAGGCTGTCCTTTGGGGCAGCGCCATCATTAATTTGAGAAGCACTCATTCACTAAATTTTTATATGATTAACAGGTTACAAATATTGAAATCCAACTGCTCATAGTTTATTACGCTTTGAAAACAATTGCCGGATCAACACGGGTGACTTTTTGAATCGCAAAAATTGCAGAACCCACGCACATCACAACCGTAATCCCAAAAACTGTAGCGGCAGATACAGGCGTAATTAAAATTACAATCGACTGTGTAGCAGCAGTCCAAGCGGCAACCCCCAAACAAAGTGCCATACCTGGAATATAGCCCAGAACCGCCATCCATAATGCTTGTTCAATAATCACTCTGTAGATTACCCAATCCGACGCCCCCATCGCTTTCAGGGTTCCAAACTCCTTAATATGGTCGGAGGCAGAAGAATAAAGGATTTGAGCAACAATCACCACTCCAACAATTATCCCCACAACCGCCCCCAAACCCAAAATAAACCCAATACCCGATCGCTCTTTCCAATATTCCTGTGTTTGCTGTGCCATTTCCTCCTGTGTGTGGGCGCGAGTATTCGGTAAAGCGGTTTCCAATCTCTTCTTCAAAGATTGTAAATTCTCACCCGGTTTCGCTCGCACTAAAATAAAAGTAACCCTGTCATTTGCTTCTAATACTTTTGGAGTAGAAGTCGTATCAGCAAGTGGATTTCCATAGGTATTAGCATTTTCCAGGGAAGTGAAAACTAAATCCCCCAATACAATCGACTTTGCCCCTTGTGTTAAACCCACAACATTCGCTTTCAAGGCTTGAATTTTTCCTGAATCACCTACGCCTTTAAGATTCAATCCCTCCAAACTCGTTTCATCTACAAAAATACTAAAAGGCTGTTTCAGGTCTTTTACACTACCTTTAGTAATATTCCAGGGGGAGAATAACTTGCCATCTGGGTCGAAACCAATAAGTGTAACTGAACCCAACTTATCATTCTTATCTCGCCATAATTTTCCCTGATAAATGAAGGCTTCAGCAAGGTCTACACCTGCAACATTTCGAGCTTGGCTAACTTGTTCATAAGTTAAAGGTAGAGTTAAATCTAAATGAACCATCTTATCGGAAGCTAGCCAAATATCTGCTTGGGATTTGTCGATTAGAACCGAAGTAGAGCTAGCAAATCCACGCTGTAACCCTGTTTGAATCGTCACTAAACTAACAGCAAACATAATTCCCGCTTGCGCGACCAAAAAGCGAGGAATGTCCTGAAGCAGGTTTTTACGGGCAATTGAAGCCATAGTCAATCATTTGAGAGTAAGGACGCAGGGGAACGGTATACCGCGCCCCAACAAGAACTAGGATCGGTTTAAAGATTGATAGTGACCGAGGGCAATCAAAGGAAAATATTGGGCATAAAGATGATATTTCAAATAGAAATGACCGGGAAAACCAGTTCCTGTAAAGTTTGCCTCATTCCATGTACCATCAGGTTTTTGAGTGTTGATTAGATAATCAATTCCCCGTTCAATTGCTACTTTTGCATTACAACCTGCTGCCATCAATCCAATTAATGCCCAAGCTGTTTGAGATGCGGTACTGGTTCCTTTTCCTTTCAGTGATGGATTGTCATAGCTGCGGCAAGTTTCACCCCATCCACCATCTGTATTTTGACATCCGACGAGCCAATCTGAACCGCGTTCGATACTTATTCTATGAGTTTGGGGTGCAACAAGAGATAATGCAGACAATGCGCCACTAGTACCGTAAATGTAATTAACGCCCCAACGCCCAAACCAGCTACCATCGGGTTCTTGCTCGTTGACGAGATAAGCGATCGCCTTTTCTTCCCTAGTCCCACCCATTGACAAATTGCACAAACCCAGCATCTCCAACACTCGCGCCGTCACATCAGCAGTATTTGGATCAATCATTGCCTTCAAATCAGCATAAGGCAAATTATTAATCCAATCTTGGTCATTATCCAGATCAAACGCCGCCCAACCACCGAGTTTACATTGCATCGTCGCAATCCAATTTAAGGTGCGATTTATTGCCGCTTGCTTGAGTTTTTCATTAGGCAATTTAACATCCTGCAATGTCATCACCACAACGGCAGAATCATCGACATCGGGATAAAATCGATTCTCAAATTCAAACGCCCAAGCGCCAGGTTTTCCTTGCTTATTCTTGACAGCCCAATCACCGTAGTCCAAAATCTGTTTACTAAGTAACCATTCTCCACCACGGACTAATGCTGGATGATCCGGTTCCATGCCAGAACAAATTAGCGATCGCATTACCCACGCCGTATCCCAAACTGGAGAAACACAAGGTTGTACGCGATAAGTTGCATCAGTTTCAATCGAAAAGCGATCGACAGATTCCAATCCTCTTTCTACGATAGGATCGTCAACATCATAATCCAAACAACGCAATGCCAAGAGAGAATTCAGCATCGCCGGAATAATTCCTCCCCAGTCGCCAGTCGCTTCTTGCCGTTCTAAAACCCATTTTTCTGCCGCTTTTAATCCTTCTTCGCGCAACGGCACTAAATTCAGATTTTCGGCTAACTTAAAAGCATCATCCAAGACAACGAACAAATCTGTCCAATCAGAACTTCTGGGTAATTCAAACCGAACATTATCAATCCCCTCTGCATAAAGTTCATCCAAATTGATGCCAGGATTTACTTTAAAAACAGGCTTTTTATCAAAGACAATTAATAAGGGAACCGTACTTCCCCGCGCCCAACTTGATATTTCATAAATATTAAAGAAAAAGTTTTCAGGCAACAACATCAACCACGGTGGAATTGAAGGAATACCACGCCAATCGTAACAACCAATTAGTGCTAAGTGAAACTTCGTAAAAATGCGCGTTTTACTAATGCCACCTTGCTTTATAATAAAATCTTTAGCCCGTAACATTGCTGGGTCAGTTTCCGGAACCCCCAACAGCTTCAGCGCCATATAAGCTTCCACCGACGTGCTAAGGTTGCCGCCATCGCCGTAAAATAGTTCCCAGCCTCCATGTTCTCGTTGTTCTTGTCTCAGGTAGGTTTGGGCTTTATGTAGAGGTCGTTTGGATTCAGTACCCCAGATTTTATGCAGGAGAACTGTTTCTGCTGTCATCGTGACATTAGACTCTAATTCTGCCCACCAGTAACCATCGGCATATTGAGTCGAGAGAAGATAGTTTTGGCTAGAAGCGATCGCTTCTGCAACTTTTTCTAGAGTAAATTTATCTTGGATTTGCATATGTTACCGTTCACTCTCATTAAACCTCTTCCATGAATCCAATAACGTCCCAAGAGTTGG
>CADCTM010000184.1:0-500 GCA_902805485.1 uncultured Coleofasciculus sp.
CTGTAGACAAGTGTATTGGCACTTTCGTAAATTTGGGCTAAAACTTTAATTCCAGGGAGCTTAATCATGTTTGGCTCTCCATCGAATGGCAGTCATGAACCTTAGGGGCGATGGTCAACGACTGCTGATGGTACTCAATTGTCTTGGCGTAGTTGCCCAGGGAAGCGTAAACATTTCGCAGATTACCCAATGCTGCCCCCTCTCCTTAGCGGTCTTTAATCTCTCGGTAGATAATCAATGTCTGTTGACAAGACTCAAGGCTTCTTGAAAGTGACTTGTCTGACCCTACTGAATTCCTCGCTCCAACAACTTAGCATCGCAGCCAACAGGCTAGTATTTTTTCTAATATTCATCTAAGGATAGCCGAGACGCTGCTGCTATCCCATAGGCATCGGCAAGTACTTCGGCGATTGATTTTATCAGAGCGCAACAAAAGAAGGCGTGAACCAATCAGCTAGTTGAGCAATTTTCATGAATCATGATTCTGTAATTCTTAAATA
>CADCTM010000184.1:510-4079 GCA_902805485.1 uncultured Coleofasciculus sp.
GGCTATGCTAAACCTGTGAAGGGTAAATTCTAAAATGCTTACAATCGTGATCGCGTCCCAGAAAGGGGGCGTTGGCAAAACTTGTACCTGTGTCAATCTAGGTTCAGGATTACAACAGCAAAAAATTAAAGTAGTGCTGGTAGACATGGATGCCCAAGGCTCCGCCACCTATGCTTTGGGTTTAGTGCCAGGACAACAACCAGGGTTTGACCTGTGGTTGGAAGGGGAAGATGTTGTACGTACCGATACGGCTGTACCCTTAATTCCTGGTGGAACGGATACTGCTTATGTAAAGTGGGACTCTCCAGAGATTTTACGCAAAGCGATTAGCAAACTAGATTGCGACCTGGTGCTGCTGGATTGTCCTCCCTCCCTCGTCCCTGCTACAGTTGCGGCACTTGTGGTAGCGGATCGAGTTCTCGTGCCCGTCTTGGCAGACCCTCTGGTACTAGTGGGGTTGGCTCAAGTACTCGACACCCTTAAAGATGTCAATCCAAATGTTCCCGTTGATGTTTTGCGTAGCCGACACAAACCAGCATTGAACATGACAGTGGAAGCTGACTCGGTGCTGGTCAGTGACAACCGGTTCAATCTCCTGCGAATCTGCATTCCGGAAAACGTTGCGATCGCGGAATCGGCTGGACACGGGCAGTCGATATTTGAATATGCGCCCAAAAGTAAAGGAGCGAGTGCATTTAAAGCGTTAGCTGGTGAAGCCATCAAGGAATGGGGGTTGAAGAAACGTGGCAGGAAGTAAAAAACGCATGGGGCAGCGCAATCCACTGCAACTGTTCAACGACTCCCAAAAAGAGTCCATTGCTCCCGAACCATCCGATGAAACTCCTCAAGAAGATTCAGGAATCTCCAAATCTGATTCAGTAATCAAGATTCATGAATCTGGAAAAAATAATCAAGAATCAGGAATCAGGAATGAGGATTCGGGTGCATCGAAGCAGGAATCAGAAGATACCAAGGCAACTCCCCTCTATCCCTTATCGGCGAGGATACCAGAGCCATTGAACGATGCTTTGGATGATGCCGTGAAACAGACCCGCCGTTCTATGGGGCGTAAGATTCGGAAGGAAGTCTTGGTATCGCTGGCAATAGAGGCTATGTTGCAACGTGTCGAAGCTGCTGGGGGGTGGAGAGCGATCGCATCAGAGGAGGAGCTACGGAAGTTGCTGGGGTTGCAGAACGAATGATCAAGCTCCTGCCGCAACTGATACTAAATTCCGAGGTACAGAATATTTTCAAGCAGGCGACAGTGAAGCGTTAATGGTGTCTTCATCCAGATAAAAGCTCTCTCTGACTCACGATCGCCTTCCGGCTAGATATTCTGCTTCGAGGCGATCGCATCTGGCAGCCTTTTTACCTAAGTTCGATGTAAGGCGATCGCAAACACACAGGTATCGGAGTAGAACAAGCGACGAAGCTCTAGAATCAACACAGGTTATTGTAGAGGCACAGACAAAAAACAAAGATTGTTCCTTCATGAACACCTGGTTTGACACCGCACGTTTAGGAATGTTCGTCCATTGGGGACACAGCTCTCAGCGTGGCTGCGAATTGTCCTGGCCTTTGGTGGGTGGTGTATTCAGCCTGCCTTTCTGTGGCGACATTCCTGTTGATGAATATCACAACACGGCGAAAACTTTCAACCCCCAAAACTACGACCCCAAAGAGTGGGCACGTCTAGCTAAAAGCTTGGGTATGCAATACGCTATTCTGACGACCAAGCATCACGATGGCTTTGCGATGTTCCACACCCAGCAGTCAAACTTCTCCATCCAGCATTCGCCCTACGGCAAAGATATTGTGCGGGAATTCATTGAGGCAATGCGCTCAGTTGGCATTCGCATTGGCTTGTATTTCTCATTAATTGACTGGCATCATCCTGATTACCCTGCCTTTACACAAGCTGATAAGCCTTATGTTTTTGGTCAGTATCGTCAGCCTAGTCCCGAACAGTGGGAGCGGTTCATCCAGTTTATGTTTGGGCAAGTGCGGGAGCTACTGACAAACTACGGCAAAATTGACATTCTCTGGTTTGACGGTGCTTGGGAGCGCACACCGGAACAATGGCAAGCGTCAGCGCTTAACGATATGATTCGTTCCTTGCAACCGGAGATTCTGATCAACGATCGCTTACCCGGATTCGGTGACTTCGACACCCCAGAACAATTCATTCCACCCCAACCATCTCAGCGAGCTTGGGAAACTTGCATGACTATCAATGAAAGCTGGGGCTACAACCTAGCTGATAGCCATTTCAAGTCAGCACGTCAGTTAATCCATACGCTGTGTGAAGTAGCGGGCAAAGGTGGCAACCTGTTGTTGAACGTTAGCCCGATGGGTGACGGTCAAATTCAGCCGGAGTTACTTGAGCGCCTAGCTGTGGTGGAAGCCTGGATGTCTAACAATCAAGAAAGTATTATTGGCACTCAGCCAGGACTAGAACCGTGGCAATTCTACGGGTCTTCCACGCGGAGGCGCGATCACATTTATTTGCACTTACTAATGAAGCCCTACGACACCATCTCAGTGCGGGGCGTGCCGATTAAACTCGTTAAATCTGTGCGCGTTCTAGCTGACGGGACGGAACTTCACTATACTACCCGTTGCGCGATCACGGACTCCATCATGAATCCTAACCCCCTAGGTGAGTTAACAATCCAAGTCCCAGAAGCGGTTATTGACCCCTATGCCACGGTTATTGCCATTGATTTCGCTTCAGCTAATGGCTCAATTTGACACTCCCACAGCTTTAACGTAGTGCTCTATACCTGTATTCAATAATGTCCCTAAACCTAGTTGCTCATTGATTCGGCTTACGTTGGACAACGGCTGTAACAATGCCGATGCCGAATGCTCCGAGTAGCGCAAAGCCTAAGAATAACTGGCTGCCTTCAAATATTCCAGCTCCAGCAGCGACCCAAAGTGGCTTGGCAATAAGAATGCTAACTACAAGCGCTATCAAATAGCTTTGCCAACGGGTTTTGGTCAGTCCTACGGCATAAGCGGCGAAATCAAACAGTCCTGTCATCAAAAAGCCCGTCATCAGGAAAAAGTTGCCTTCCAAATGTCGTTGACCGAGGCGATCAACTTTCTCCATAAATTGCTCACCCACAAACCGCTCCACTAAGCCGCGCCCATAGCGACGAGCAATGTAGAAGTTGAATGTACAGGAGGCTAAATCTGCTAACGCAACCACCAGCAATCCCTGAACAAATCCAAACAGACCTCCTGCCAAAATAGCGTAAGCGGTTCCCGGTAGTACTGGCACAATGATGCTGGTAAAGCGCAGTCCAAACACGATCACAGGTGCCCAGATGCCAAAGCGACTGACCTGTTCTCGAACTTGCTCAATGCCAAATTTGTTGAGCAGCCAAATCGCTAAAGCAATGAGAACCCCAATCAGAACCCATCGAAGAATTTTTATCCACTTGTACTTCATGCGGCTCAACTACTCAAAATCTTACTGCTATCGTTGCATGAAATTGATGGCGCTGTGATGGGGAGCGGTCTCTGATTCTGAGTTAAGAGACTTCTTGTTGAGATAGGTAGAGATT
>CADCTM010000185.1 GCA_902805485.1 uncultured Coleofasciculus sp.
TTAAAAACTTTACAGGGCGTTTGCTATAAAAAACGAGGGTAGGCTTTTCAAAACCATTAGCAATCATCACTACTTCTTCCCCAGGTTTTTCAACTTGAACAACAGCTTGAGCAATTTGACGTAAAGGAAGTTGACGTTCAGTATCGACAATTTCTGAAGCTGGCATGATCACAAACATTAAGAATGCCAAAAACCCAAGAAATTGCACAGAACACAGCCAATAAGCTTGACGCCGCCGCAGTAAAATAAGTCCAGCGATCGCACTTATTCCCCAAATTATTGCCCCAATATTAGATAACCCATCTTGACCAATTCGCACTCCCAAATTTGGCATCGTCGAGTCATCGCCTAACCAATTTGGGCAGTAAAAACAAGCCCATGCCAGTAGCGTAAAAAACACGATACTTACAATGGTGGTAATTTTGAGACTCCAAGAAGATTGATGAAAAATTTGCCCCTGTACAATTTGTTCACTCCACCAAAGTGCTAGTAAAATTGCGGCGGCAGGCATCAGCGGTAAGGTGTAGCTGAAGTATTTAGTTACAGCAATCGTAAAAAAGCCTAAAACGATCGTAAACCAAAACAAAGCAAATAAACCAAGATGTGCTTTGCGCGGTAATTGTTGCCAATTCTGGCGCTGGAAAATTTTAATATTTGCGATCGCACTTGGCAACCCAATCGACCAGGGAGCAAAACCAATCAAAACAATCAAAAGGTGAAAGTATATCGGCCCTTGGTGATGATTGACAACATTAGTAAATCGTTCAAAATTATGGACGCCAAAAAACGAACTAACATAATCGCTGTTACGCAACGTCACTAAAATAAACCAAGGCACGCTGATAATTAGAAAAATTAACGCCCCTCGAACAACCTGCATTTCTTGCAAAACTTCCTTAGCTTTGCCCACATAAAGTAGAAATGCAACAATAATTAACCCAGGCAAAACAACACCAACAGGCCCTTTCGTAAGTACCGCAAAAGCCATTAGAACATAGAAAGCCAGATACCAACGTGCCTGTATCTTACGTTGTTCGGGTTGAGCATAACCCACAAAAAAAGCCAATAACGCCCCGCCAAAGCATAAACTCAGCAACATATCTGAGTAGCCAGTGCGCCCAAAAAACAAAGTTATGGGATTTAATGCCAGCATTGCCGAACCCAGGCAAGCAACTAACCAAGACTGCCATTGAGATAATGCCGCATCGTTAGGGGATTGAATTTCCTTGCCTTGCTCAGGAAGTCCAGAAGCATTCTTTCCAAGTCTCCAGCCGCCAAAATGCCGTAGGGTGTAGAAGCTCATACTGGTGAGTGCCAACCCCGCAAGTGCCGAGGGGAGTCTGGCGGCAAATTCATTTACCCCAAAAGTAGAATAAGCGATCGCCATTAACCAGTAAATCAACGGTGGCTTATCAAACCGAGTTACACCGTTGAAATAAGGCGTAATCCAATCTCCAGTCACCGTCATCTGTCGCGCTGCTTCCGCAAACAAAGGCTCAGTTTCATCAATTAAGCCAGTGCCGCCTAAGTTCCAAAAGAAAGCCAAACAGCAAATCGCAAGCAGCCACAAAATCGCCAGCCCCCACGCCCTTGTCGGCTGCCAATCGCCAGTCTTCAAACCCTTCATAACTCTAGGTTTCATCATTCGCCCTAAACCTTCTCCCGTCAGAAATCAGCCGCCTCACAAGGAGGTTTTCCCAGACTTAATTTAGCGGGAAATGCCACCGCTTCTCATACTTTTGATGACTCTGACACAAGCTACCAGTTCCCTTATCCCATGTTCAGCGAGTGTTCTAAGCGGTGTCAAAGCCTTACAAATTAACGCTTCTCTCCGACAAATGCTCTCGACTCAGGGTTGTAAAACCAGTTGCCATTCCGCTTTCTGAGGATTCCAAATCGGTGCAGGAGTCTCGCCGACGACATACGGTCCCCAGTACAGGCGTGAGCCATCTTGAGCAAAGGCAACTAAAATATCTCCCTTTTTCAGCTTTAAGCCACCCTGCGGCAGCGAGAGCATCAACCCTTGAGAGCCTCCTTCCATTGGGGAAAAATCCCAGTGTGCTGGCTCTGTGTCGGTTTTCTCTTGGTGTCTTGACAACAGTGCCACCCGCACAGGATGTTCAGTCGGATTACTCACTCGCAAATTCCCTTGACGTGTCCCAACGGCTACAGGTTCTGGATTTTTGGCGGGTGATGCCGTTGGAGTTGGTAATGCCGGAGTCACTTTTGGCAAGGCGGGGATTAGCTTTTTCATCGTTTCGGCCGGTGGGGGACTCGGTGGGTTTATGACGGGTAAGGAGGCAGTATCGGCTGATTGTGACTCGATGGAAACTGTAAACGGAAATAATCCTAACCCGATGCCAGCAAATCCTAATCCTAAGAGGGATATAACAATAAATACGGGATAAAGTAAAAAGTTAATCTTTTTCATATGTTGACTTGGCACCACTGTTTAGCAATCAATACTTGTATTTGAACAGGCGGCAGTATAACTTTTCGCACGCTCTTACTATCATTGAAACAAGCTTTTCTGTTACCGGGGTATCTTCTCGCTCTCGAATGTTAAGTTTCACCAGAAGTGAGGGGATAGTTCCTCTTCTTTTGCCTGTCCCTAGCTCCTAATCCCTCTAATGCAAAATACCCGTCTTAATAATCTGGTTAATGTTGTTTTGACACAGTTGAGTCAATGGTTTGCTAATCCCTGGCGCTACTTCTCTCTAATATTGATTAGCTTGCTGTTTGGTGTGTTCCTGGGTTCGGCGATTCCGACAACGGCAGGACAGGCAGCGGACTGGGATATCGTGGCGGCTGGGGTTTTGCTTCTATTTACGGAAGCGGTGAGTCGGTTTGTTTATGGTAGAAATCGGCAACGGGTACAATCTCCTGAAGATGTTCCCCGGCGCTCTTTGTTGGCGCAAGTAATTAATGCCCTGAAAATTGGTCTGACTTACAGTATGTTTGTGGAAGCCTTCAAAATTGGCTCTTGAGGAGATGTTGCATCCAACTACAATATTTCCCATCCTCGCGAACTTGGTAGCAGGACAGACGCCAAGTGTTGTTGAATTAGAACAGTTGGTCGATGATACCTTAGCCTCACCTCAACAAGCCAAGGCGTTTGGCATCACGCCGATGAATGTGGTGGAAGTAATAGAAGAGCGATCGCATATTTTCCGCGCTGTTTCCCCAAACGTTCTTTCACTTATATCTTTTACCAACCCCCAAGCAACACTCCTCACCCTGTGGTACTTCTGGCTTCCCCTAGCCATGCAACTGGCGTCGTTGCGGCAACAACTGGCGCGTCCTTTGATCCAAGGGATATTAGGGGGACAGGGAACCGGAAAAACGACATTAGCTGCGGTTTTGCGTGTGATTCTCGATCACTTCGGTTATCGCACCCTCAGCCTTTCCCTGGATGACCTCTACAAAACCTATGCTGAACGCCAACAACTGCAACAGCAAGACCCGCGTCTCATTTGGCGTGGTCCACCGGGAACTCATGATGTTGAACTGGGGAAGCAACTTTTAGACCAATTGCGTCAACCGAATTTAAACCGTCCAGTCTTGGTACCTCGCTTTGATAAGTCGGCATACCGAGGAATTGGCGATCGCACTTTTCCTGAACCGGTGGAAGGTGTTGATCTTGTGCTGTTTGAAGGCTGGTTTGTTGGGGTTCGACCGCTTGATCCGGCAGTGTTTGATGCAACCACTCCCGCACCAATTCAAACATTAGGCGATCGCGAAGCGCTGCTGCAAAGCGCAGATCGCTTATTTGCTCGTGACATAAACAACCAATTGCAAGACTATGTACCCCTGTGGTCACGCTTAGACCGATTGATGATACTCTACCCCGTTGACTACCGCCTGAGTAAACAGTGGCGGCGTGAGGCGGAACAACAAATGATTGCCACGGGTAAAACGGGAATGACGGACGCACAAGTTGATGAATTTGTCGAGTATTTTTGGCGATCGCTTCATCCAGAATTATTTATTACTCCTCTCACTAAAAACCCTAGTTTAGTAGACTTAGTTGTTGAAATTAATGCCGATCATAGCGTTGGTGCTATTTATCAACCC
>CADCTM010000186.1 GCA_902805485.1 uncultured Coleofasciculus sp.
TAACCATGAGTTATACAACGAGCGAGTTTACACATTTATCTTACTCCTTCTCAGCTTTTTCAGATTGCGACACTGGTAAAAGTAAGATAAAGCAACTACCCGATCCTAACTCCGACTTAACAGTAATATCGCCACCATGAAGTTGTGCTAAATTCCTTGCCAAAGCTAGACCCAAACCTGTACCTTTGTCTTGGCGATTCATTCCACTATTGAGTTGCTGGAATGGCTGAAATAAAATCGCTTGTTCCTCTTGGGCAATACCAATACCAGTATCGCTCACAGCAAACCGAATGTAGCCTGATTTTTTATCAACTTTTAAGGTGACAGAGCCGACATCGGTAAACTTGAGTGCATTTGAGAGCAAATTCAATAAAATTTGCTTTAAGCGGCGCTTGTCAGCCGTACAAGTAGTCACATTGGGTTCAATTGCAACTAATAGTTGTAACCCTCTACTAATCGATTGTTGGCGAATCAACGACACACATTCTTGGCAAACTTGTTCTACACATAGCGTTTCTAAATCTAATTCTTCTCGCCCCGCCTCAATCTTCGATAAATCTAGTAAGTCATTAATTAGGTCTAATAATTGCTCTCCGCAGGCTAAAATAACAGTTACATACTCTTGCTGTTTAGCATTGAGTGAACCAAAAATTTCCTTTTTCAACACGCTAGAAAACCCAATAATGCTAGTAAGAGGTGTCCTTAGTTCGTGACTAACAGTTGATAAAAACGCAGTTTTCGCCTGATTTGCCGCTTCCGAAATTAACTTTTGGGCTTCTAATTCAGCAGTACGCTGATTAACAAGTTGCTCCAGGTGTTCTTCATTTTGAAGCAGAACTTCTGTTACTGCCACTTCAACACTAAGACGCCTGCTAAAAAAAGAAGCAAGCAACGCTAAAGTTAAAATTACCAGAGCCGCAACACCAAGTACTACGGCTAAAAGGTTATTATCAACTACAGAAAACTTTGACAGTGTTAATCGAGCTGTTCGGAAGCTGACACCGAGCATCGCGACATAGTGCATCCCGCAGATAGCGGTTCCCATAATCAAAGCACTGCCAAGCTTTCGCACTGCTTCCGGCATACTTGACTCAATGCGGCATTGAAATGTGAGCCACAAAGCGCCCAAAGATAAAGCGATCGCTATCACACCAGAAAGTACAGCTAGTTTCAGATCATACGATGGTGTTGCCGCCAAACGAAGCGAGGACATCGCCGTAAAGTGCATTCCAATAATGCCACCGCCGACGAAAAAGCTTCCGGCTAACAATGGCAGCCACATCACCAACGGCTGACGGCTGACGCAAAAAAGTCCGATTCCCGATGCCAAAATCGTCACCATCAGGGAAATTAGGACTCTTGTGAAGTCATAACCGATGGGTATGGGTAGCTTATGGGCAAGAATGGCGGTGAAGTGCATCGCCCAGACACTAAGTCCTAAGCTAAGTCCGCTACCAACCAACCACCACCAACGCGCTGCCCCTTGAGCGAGGATGATTTGCTCAGATATATCTAATGCTGTATAGGAGCCAATGACTGCAACTAGAATCGAAAGAACAATCAGGCGAACATCAGAGGTAGCGATCAACATTGTGTCTGGAAGAAACATGAATCTGCTCTCTTCATCTTCTGGATTCAGAAATTCTTCTAGGAATTGGGTTGTTGTGTTAACTATAAGTTTCACAACTAAATAATTCACACAGTGTAATAAACTAGCATGGTGCGAGTTGGCTGTTTTAATGAGTTGTCTTGCCAAAACAAAACAAGTAGGGGCAGCCGACTTTGGGAAACTGCTGTCATGTCCATTAACCAAATTACAGAGGAGTGCGTCGTGACCTACAAAAATCAACTTTCTCCGTGGTGCATTATTCGCTCACTCCCAGATTTACAGCAAAACATTGTGGCTCGGTTTCGCCGCCGCAATGATGCGGAATCTCGTCTAAAAATTCTCCAAAAGCTAACTCCAAACGCTGCCTTTTCAATCGTTTTTGACACGTCTTCCAATGACTCTCCTCAGTCAGAGGGGAAGTAAGCATTCAAAAAAATCCGACAACTGCCTCCCCGAACTCCTGGGGAGGGATGATTCAAGGATGATTGCCTAAAAAGTCTATGCTTACAACCCCCTAATTCATTACACTCAGTCTTTGAGCCGAAACAGCATAGAAGCATGGAAAACTTTCCCGAAGACGCCCAAATAGCTGATCAACAGGTGTCATCGGCGTCTTGTCACTGGACACCCTTTGATCAGGCTATGATGCAGCGGTGTCTTGAACTTGCTAGAGCCGCCCTTGGACGAACAACCCCGAATCCGCTTGTCGGTGCAGTAATTGTTCAAGATAAAGTAGTTGTTGGGGAAGGGTTTCATCCAGGTGCCGGTCAACCCCATGCGGAAGTCTTTGCTCTCGGCGAGGCGGGTGAACGGGCAAAGGGTGCAACAATTTATGTCAATTTAGAGCCATGCAATCACTACGGACGAACGCCACCCTGTACATCTGCCTTAATTGCGGCTGGAGTGGCGAAGGTAGTAGTAGGTATGGTTGACCCCGATCCACGCGTTTCAGGGGGTGGAATTGAGCGGTTACGCGGGGCAGGAATAGAAGTTGTGGTGGGGGTTGAAGAAGCGGCTTGTCGTCAGCTTAATGAAGGCTTTATTCATCGCATTCTCTACAAGCGTCCTTTGGGAATTTTGAAGTACGCCATGACCCTGGACGGGAAAATTGCCACAATTAGCGGTAATAGTACTTGGGTTACGGGTAAGGAGGCACGTGCTCATGTGCATCAACTGCGGGCAGCTTGCGATGCAGTGGTTGTTGGCGGGAATACCGTGCGTCAGGACAACCCTTTCCTAACGAGTCATCATCCAGATGCCCACAATCCCCTACGAGTGGTAATGAGTCGTACTCTTAACCTGCCTGTGGATGCTCATCTGTGGCAAATTGCTGAGGCTCCAACTTTGATTTTAACTGAGGTGGGTGCTAATCCGGATTTTCAAGCGCAACTACTGAAAAGGGGAGTGGAGGTAGTGGAATTGACACCCCTAACACCCCGACAGGTGATGACGTATTTGTACGAGCGGCAGTTGTCAAGTGTTTTGTGGGAATGTGGCGGGATTTTGGCAGCAAGTGCAATTAGCGATCGCGCTGTGCAAAAAGTCCTGGCTTTCATTGCTCCGAAAATCGTTGGTGGCAAAATTGCTCCTTCGCCTGTAGGAGATTTGGGGTTAGCTACGATGACAGAGGCTCTGATCTTGGAAAATGTCACTTGGCGTCAATTGGGGTCAGATTATGTTGTCGAAGGCAATTTGCCTGGTTAGTTATTCGTCATTAGTCATCATTCAAAGGACAAATGACCAAACTCAAAGGGACTACAAAGGGGAATGCTCGAAGTAACAATTTGGAGCCTGCTGGCTGGTAATCTGGGTTGGCAGGCGGTGGCGGGGAGTGGATGGCTGCGCTGGCGACAGATGCGGACTTGTCAGCAACAGCAGGAGGAGGAAGAAATTTTGACCTGTTTTGAATCAAAAGAAGACTCAATATCGGCATCGCGGCACTTAAATGGTAAGGTTGACTCCCAAAGTCGTCCAGCACAATCACCAACCGATCAGCAGATGGTTGGTTGGGAATTTAAGATTGTCCGTGCAAATCGTGACCTGTTTCGCAACCAGGCTGTGTTACAACAGCTATGCAAGGAGGAAGCAAAGGCAGGTTGGATTTTACTCGAAAAACTTGATGACCGACGGGTACGATTTAAGCGATTGATTGCTTTACGTAATGTCCTGGATGAGACACAGCTTCCCCATGACCCCTATCGCTCTCACTATGGTTCGTCATGGACGCCACTCCATGTTCTCGGTGCGATTGCTGCGGCAACAGTAATTGTTGTACCGTCCTATCTTGCCTACAGCTTGGTATCAACAATGCTTGCCCAAGCGCAGAAAAATCCTGCTGTATCTCCTGCTCCTACCTCTGGTTATGAGAAGATACCGCCACAAGATTTTCCCCCCACTAAACAATCGCTCTGAGTTAAGAGCGGCGGAGGCACACTTTCACCGAGCCTAAGGCTTATTAGTGGTT
>CADCTM010000187.1 GCA_902805485.1 uncultured Coleofasciculus sp.
AATACCAACACTTGGTTTGCCGAAATTCTCTTCGATGAAAGTGCTGGAAAATTAATTGCTTATAAATATGCAATGTTGCGTGAAGGTCAGTCACCGTTAAGAGAAAATCTAGTAGCTCGTCGCTGGGTAATTGCTAATGAAGGCACGGTTAAATGGCGGGATAAATGGGCGTCTGGACGTGAGTCTTAAATTGGTATGCAAAGACTCGAAGAATAGGTAGATACAATCATAGGTAAAGCCTTCAGCTAGGGTAATCCATTTGCGTGGGCTAAATACTAAAAAAACTTGAGCTTACACAGGTAGGCTTTGCTCGTGTAGCCCCTAGCATTCCAGCCTTTGAGGCGCGTTTTTAGAGCATTTTCCCTCAAGTCAATTGACCTACTAATCAAGCACAATAAAAATGAAACAAAAATTAAGCATTTTCTGATCCTCCCCCCAGCCGCCCCTCAATGATCGCTACTCCACCCACTCAGGTACTGCCGCCGAACCCATCTGAACAACCAAACTCACTCCACCGTTTCACCCGCATCCTAAATCGCCTACAACCCTCCCCTGAAAGCGCTGTACTGCTTTTAGCTTTCATCATTGGCAGCACTACGGGCATGGGCAATGTTACCTTCCACTACCTCATTGAGTTCATCCACACCTGGATGCTGAATAACTTCATGGGCGTGATTTCCGTTTGGGGAGCATGGACATTAGCCTGTGTGCCTACCCTCGGCGGCTTAATTGTTGGCTTAATGCGCGTTGCCAGACCTGACTTTGGTCCAAGCATGTCCTCACTGATTGCGGCTGCTCAAGGTATCCAGAAAATCTCCCCTCTGCGCCCCGTTACCAAAATGGTTGCCGCCGCCGTTTCCATCGGCACAGGGGCATCCCTTGGACCCGAAGGACCCAGTGTCGAGATTGGAGGTAACATCGGAATGCTGCTGGGACAGGTGCTGCAAGTCTCCAGAGAGCGACATCGCCTACTTTTGGGGGCTGGTGCAGCCGCAGGACTTGCCGCAGGCTTTAACGCCCCAATTGCCGGGGTTTTCTTTGCCTTAGAAGTCGTACTTGGCACAACCTTTGCCACATCCGCCGTGAGTGTCGTCCTTCTCTCAGCCGTTGTCGCCGCCTTAATTGCCCGAATAGGCTTAGGAGCGCAAGCTGCATTTGCCCTCCCCATCTATGAAGTCCGCAGTCCCTTAGAATTGCCCCTGTACCTAGGATTAGGTTTGCTGGCAAGTCTGACCTCATTAGCCTACACCAAAGCACTACAACTGGCGCGGCGTAGCTTTAAAGGAGAAGTTGTCGGCTTGAAATGGCTGGGACGCTTACCCCCCTCCATCAAGCCTGTAATTGGCGGTTTCTGTGTGGGTTTAGCCGCCTTATACACCCCTCAAGTTATGGGGATCGGATATGAAACGATCCAAGCCATGCTCCAAGCAGTTCAGTTTTCTGTACCTTTACTCGTTGCGCTGCTCGTTATCAAATTGGTAATGACTGCGATTAGTTTAGGCAGTGGTTTGGTGGGGGGTATTTTTGCGCCAGCGATGTTCCTGGGAGCAACATTGGGTACATTGTACGGACAATTTCTTGCTATGATCATTCCCGCCGGGATGATAGATATTGCCGCACCCCCAGCTTACGCAATGGTTGGGATGGCAGCAGTGCTTGCAGGTAGTGCCAGGGCGCCGTTGACCGCAATTCTGCTATTGTTTGAGCTAACGCGCGATTACCGCATTGTGCTGCCACTGATGGCAGCGGTAGGGCTTTCGGCTTGGCTGACGGAGATCCTGACCTTAGCGCCGCCTCAAGAGCCAACGCTGCAAGCTAGCTTGGATCTCGATGTTGAGAAAAACTTAGATCGAGAAATTTTACAGCAACTTTCTGTCGCTGAGGCGATGAATCAACCCGATTTAATGCTTTTGGGTTCAACGTCTGTGTTAGACGCCGCACTAGCATTAACAACGGCTCAATGTCGCAGTGCCTTAGTGGTCGATGAAGTTGGGCAATTGATGGGTCTGGTGACGCTACAAGATATTAATCGATCGCTAATCCAATCACAAACACAGCCCCAAATCGAGCTTTCACTGACGTCGTGTTTAGCGGATATCTGCACAAGAGAACTCCTGTATGCTTATCCCGATGAAGCACTAGCTGAAGCATTAGACCGCATGGGTACAAGAGGACTTCATCAGTTACCTGTCGTTGAACGAGACAATCCTTATCGGGTTTTGGGTGTGCTGGAACAGGAAGGAATTGATTTAGCTTGTAATTTAGCCGCAACTAAGGCAGTCATTCGTCAGCAGCTAGCATTGCAACTTGTGACGCAATAATAATTGAGTAAAAATCCCCTCAAGCAACTCAACTTTAATTTTAAAGAGAACTGCGCTCTGAAGAACAAGCTTTCTAAAGAAGCTCTATCCCCTCCCAAATCCAAAAGTGCCAGTTATTCTACCTCCAGAAGGATTGTAATTTCTGACTTAATATCTATAATCTCTGAAAACTTTTAAATTAACGCGAAGGAGCCAGTGCTATAAATGCTGCCGAGTGAAGGGAGACAACGAGTCCAGATTGAGAAAATCTCACCAGAGATTGATGGGGGTCGTTTTCCCATTAAACGAGTCGTCGGCGAGAAAGTTTACGTTGAAGCTGATCTGTTCTGCGATGGTCACGATATGATCGCAGGCGTTATCTTATACAGAGAAGAAGCGTCTCAGCAGTGGCTTGAAGCACCGCTGTCTCCCCTAACTAATGACAGATGGCAGGGAGAATTTACTGTTTCCCAACTCGGTTCTTATGTCTACACGATCAGAGCATGGGTTGACCATTTTCTTTCTTGGCGGCGAGATATTATCAAAAAAATTGAGGCGGGGCAAGATGTCTCAATTGATTGGTTAATTGGTGCTGAATTAATTGAGCAAGCTAGTCAACGCGCTTTCGCTAATGATGCAGAGCAGTTAAAAAACTTTGCCGAAAAAGTACGCCTAGGGCAACAAGAAAACAATCTACTTCTTGAAGAAAAAGCTTTATCAGAGTCACTAGTGGCTCTGATGGTTAAGTATCCTGACCGAACACTTGCAACCACCTACGAAATACTTTTTAAAATTACAGTTGAGCGAGAAAAAGCTCGCTTCAGTAGCTGGTACGAAATGTTTCCTCGTTCCTGTGGAACACCAGAGCAACATGGTACATTTGCCGACTGTATAACTCGTTTGCCTTACATTGCGGAAATGGGCTTTGATGTCCTCTACCTACCACCGATTCACCCGATTGGCACAACCTTTCGTAAAGGTAAAAATAACACAACTGTTGCCGAACCTAACGATGTAGGAGTCCCCTGGGGAATTGGCTCTTTAGAGGGAGGACATAAAGCAATTCATCCGAAGTTAGGAACAATACAAGACTTCCAAGAATTTGTCGCAAAAGCCGCTGAATATAAAATTGAAATCTCTTTAGATTTAGCTTACCAATGCTCCCCTGACCATCCCTATGTCAGGGAAAATCCCCAATGGTTTAAGCATCGACCTGATGGCACAATTCAGTATGCAGAAAACCCACCAAAAAAGTACCAAGATATTTACCCAATTGACTTTGAAACCGAAGACTGGAAAAATCTCTGGGAAGAACTAAAAAGTGTCGTTCTGTTTTGGATAGAACAAGGAATTAGAATTTTCCGCGTAGATAATCCTCATACTAAAGCCTTTCCCTTTTGGGAGTGGATGATTGGGGAAGTCAAACAAGCTTATCCAGAAGCTATTTTCTTGTCAGAATCTTTTACCCGTCCCAAGGTAATGTATCGCCTTGGAAAAATCGGCTTTACTAATTCCTATACCTATTTCACCTGGCGTAATACAAAGTGGGAATTGACCGAATATTTTACGGAACTAACACAAACTGAGGTTAGGGAATTCTTCCGCCCGAATGTTTGGCCGAATACTCCCGATATTCTCCATGCATTTCTTCAGTATGGTGGACGACCTGCTTTTATGCTGCGGTTAGTTCTAGCAGCGACTCTTGCGGCAAATTATGGTATTTATGGGCCAGCATTTGAAGTCTGTGAAAATCGTCCAATTCGAGAAGGAAG
>CADCTM010000188.1 GCA_902805485.1 uncultured Coleofasciculus sp.
AGGGAGTTCCTTCAGCATACTGACTGTTTAGCCACGTTAAGTTCCCCAGAGACTTGCTCGAACTACAGATACTACACGTACTACACATATTAGACAGTAGAGCAATTAGCATTTGGTAAAAATTAGGGCGGCACATTCTCCCAACATTTAACGTCACCACACGAGCGTCATCATCCGACTAGACTCAACTCTGATAAAGTCAAACACAGTAAAGTTTAGTAAAAACTTCAACACCTCACAGGAAGAGTAGCAAGATCCATGTTATTAACAAAATCATCTTTGCAACGCCTATTCGGCGCCGTAGCGGTTACAGGTTGTATGCTTACTGGATTTTCGAGCCAAATCTTGGCACAGAGTAACCCTGGATTCACCCTTTGGGGAGGAGTCGCTCGTGAAAGTCAATTGAGCTATTATTTAGACTTTGGTGGTCGTCCTGACCAGTGGGATCGTTACCGTCTCAAGATTCCTGCTAACAAAATGGAATTAGGCGTTGCCCAGTTTGCGATTTCTTATCCCGACTATTTCGATGGCAAATTTAACCCCAAAAAAATCGAAGTACTTGTTAAAGGTAAATCTGTCAAGCTTTCTGAAGTGAAATGGGACAAAGAAAATCACATCATTCAAATTTACTTAGAAGAGCCAATTACCGCTGGTAATAGCGTTGAGTTGGTGTTGAATGATGTGAAAAACCCGCCATTTGGGGGAATTTACTACTTCAACGCTCAGATTCTCACGCCCGGTGACGTTCCCCTACCCCGTTACCTAGGCACATGGGTTTTGAGTATCGGCAGATAGAAGGAAAACCAATCCCTCTCTCCTTTGGAGGGTGTGAGCAATGATTATTAAGGCAATCCCTTGACACCGCGATCGGGTCGAAGTGCTAATCTAAGAGATTGTGACTCTTTATAAAGAGTCAAATGAAATTTTTTTGAAGTAATCGATTATGACTCAACGAACTCTCGGCGGTACCAGCCGCAAACGAAAAAGAACATCTGGTTTTCGCGCCCGGATGCGTACCAAAGACGGTCAAGCTGTCATTAAAGCGCGTCGCAGCAAAGGTCGCCATCGACTTGCCGTTTAGTTTGCGTTTCTGTTCGTCAATGATTGTTTGCCTTTCGGAAAATCTATCAGTTGCGCCCTTGAGCGAGACTTTACCGTGACACTGCCTCAACCAAATCGGCTTAAGCTACGCCGAGAATTTCAGGCAGTTTATCACAAAGGATTTCGCCGCTCAGGACGTTATTTAACGTTGCGGGGTCTTCCTAATTTCAGTTCACCAAAGGACTCAACTCAGGGGATGCCGATAAATGAAGGCAAGCTTCCCACTCAGATTGGTATATCCATCAGCCAAAAAGTTAGCAAAAAGGCAGTGGTACGCAATCGAATAAAGCGACAGATTCGCGCAATTTTCCGCCAGTTGTTGCCCAGGTTATCACCCGGATGGCAACTGGTTGTGGTAGTACGCCCTGGAGCCGAAGCGTGCGAATATGGACACTTTTTGAGAGAATTAGAGCAGTTGTTGGTAGAAGCAGAGGTATTAAGTGGGCATTAAAGAAGAAGCATTTTACGAAGGTGGTCCTCATGTCGGGGATTTGATTATTAATATTTTGTTAGGGTTTACGGTGATTTGCTTGCCCTTAACCGTGGGTTCAATTGTGCGCGCACTGTGGCTACGGTATCGAATTACGGATCGCCGCATCTCAGTAACCGGAGGATGGCAGGGACGCGATCGCACCGATATTATTTATTCAGAAGTGACAAAAGTCTTTAAAATCCCCCGTGGTCTTGGCAGTTGGGGAGACATTGTTGTGACTCTCAGAGACGGCAGTCGCCTAGAACTTAGAGCAATTCCTCGGTTTCGCGAAATTTCTGACTTCATCGCCGAAAAAGCCGCCCAAAAAACTGGCAAAACCATCGACGCTATCAAGTCTTAAAGCGATAGGCTAGAGCAAGTGCGACCTCATCCGGTACAAACGGCGAGAACACTCAATCCACTCGCACCTCTTGCCCCCAACCCCTGCCACTAGACCATTTTCTTCTGAAGCGACAAAATGCGGTAAATCTAGCTCACATCGCCGGATAACCCGCCTCGCATTTTGACGGATATTAGATAAATTAGATTCAGAAAACTTCACACCGCCTAGGTTGACTTCATACGAATGGACTTTGGTATCAGCTTTCTCTCCAACAACGTCATGTTGCCAATCCTGGATTTCTTCTACGGGATTGTGCCAAGCTATGGTCTCGCCATCGTGGCGCTGACTCTTGTAATTCGCTTCGCCCTCTTTCCCCTAAACGCTGGCTCCATTCGCAATATGAGGCGGATGCGAATCACCCAACCGCTGATGAAAAAGCGGCAAGAAGAAATTCAGAAACTCTACAAAGAAGACCCGACAAAACAGCAAGAGGAAATGAGCAAACTCTTCAAAGAGTTTGGCAACCCACTTGCCGGGTGCTTCCCAGTACTGTTGCAAATGCCCATTCTATTTGCCCTATTTGCCACTTTGCGGGGTTCGCCGTTTTCCGACGTTAACTACCCCGTCACCCTCCAAATCCTCCCTAGAGAGCAAATGGAGCTGATTCAGCCCCAAGCGTTTGTCAGCAAACCCCAAAATATTTACATTGCCGATGGTGTTCATGCTCCAGTAGCGGCAATCTTACCAGGGGGCAACCGTCTTGTGGCGGGAGAAAAGACAAAGTTTGAGTTTCAAACTGTTGAGGGCAAACCCCTTTCAAAACTGCTGGCTGAGTATCCAGAAACCGAAATCAATCCCCACTGGCAAATCACCAAAGGTGAAGAGCGGGTGAAACTGAACGAGGACGGTACAATTGAAGCCATCGAACCTGGAGACGTAACTCTTCAAGGCACAATTCCAGGACTCGCCGCCAATCGCGGATTCCTGTTTATCGATGCCCTAGGGCGCGTAGGTGCATTTGACGACGACGGCACGATCCACTGGGATGTAGTCGGGATGATTCTCGCCTTTGGCGTCAGCTTGTATATCAACCAGCTACTTTCCGGGCAAAATAACAGCGACGCCACAGCGCAGCAACAAACGATTAATAAAATTACTCCCGTCTTGTTTTCCGGGATGTTTTTATTCTTCCCACTGCCGGCTGGGGTGCTGATGTATATGCTCATTGCCAATATTTTCCAAACGGCTCAAACGTTCATTCTGATGCGAGAACCTTTACCGGAAAACATCCAGAAAATGATGGACAGCCAAGAAAAATCGGCAAAACCAGGGGAAAGTAATAGAGAGGCACTGCCTTTTGAGCCAGGTCGTTCTAAGAAAAAGGCTTCTAGCTAATGATCAGTAATCAGCCAATGCAACGGGGTCAGCAATGGCTTGAAGAACTTCTGCGGTTATCAAAATTACCCGCAGTTGTTCAGGCAACAGATGAGGCTACCCCCCATGACGATAAACCCAGCTACTGGTTAACCATTGAGCCAAAAAACCTGACTCCCCAACAAATTGAAATTTTGACGGGTCCCGAAGGCGCAGCGCTTGATGCAATCCAGTATTTGGTTAATTCCATTCTCAATCAGGGTCAGGACGAACAGCAGCAAGCGGCGTACACGATTGAACTCAATGGCTACCGCCGTCGGCGTCAAGAGGAACTCAGAACCCTAGCCCAGCAAGCTGCTCAACAAGTCCGGGAAACTGGTGGAGAAGTTGAGCTGAGGTCTTTGTCTTCGGCGGAACGGCGTCAAGTTCATACATTTTTAAAAGAGTGTGAGGATTTGGAAACTCAAAGCCGAGGCCAAGAACCGGACCGCCGCTTGGTGGTGCGTCGCCGCTAACCCTTGGCGTCACGCATACTAGAACGTCAAAATATAAAAACGTCTTTCACAAAGCAAGAAGTGTGAATCGCTCTTTGAGGAGAAGTGTTATGGAGGCAATTCATATCCCTTGGCTGCTCAAACTCCCAGAGCAGACCGATGTTATTCAAGTTAACGAGTTCCTACCGGATTTAGAAACGCTGATTCCGGTACGGGGACGCCTACAAGTGACCCATCAAGGGAATTATCTAGAAGTTGGTGTTCAAGCCGAAACGATTATTACCTTGACTTGCGATCGCTGTTTGCAGCAGTACAATCATCGTTTAGCGATCGATACCTCAGAAATGGTATGGTTAGACGAATCCGCCCAACAAGCTGATTACGGGTTCTTAGAGCGGGAAACCCCATTGGAAGAGCTGGTCGAAACCCTGCCACCCCAAGGGTATTTTCAGCCCGATACTTGGCTGTACGAGCAGCTTTGTCTAGCATTACCGCCACGGCAACTGTGTGACCAACAGTGCCCTGGAATTTCGATTAACAATAGCGGGAGTGCCTCACCTACTGATCGGCGCTGGGAGGCTCTAGAAGCCCTCAAACGACAACTTCCTGGCTAAGAATCACAGGAAGAGGCGCAAGGATCAACCAGGAAAAACTCAAGTGGTTTTTTAAATTGTTAATTTTTAATTCTCCCAGACCGGAGTGCCATGAGTTTTAACGATGAGTTTGAGCTGCTTCTACGTGCCCGTTACCCATTAATTTATATTCCGACTCCAGAAGAAGAACGAGTCGAAGCGGCGATCGCACTTTCGGCAAAACGATTAGGCGATCGCGCTATCTATATTTGGGACTTTGTGGAGGGCTACCAGGGCAACCCAAATGATGCGGGTTTCGGGCGTCGTAATCCCTTACAAGCCTTAGAATTTATCGAAAAATTACCCGAAAGTGCAGCGGCAGTCTTTGTCTTAAGAGATTTTCACCGCTTCCTGGAAGATATATCCGTAGCACGGAAACTGAGAAATCTTGCCAGACGGCTAAAATCCCAGCCGAAAAATATTGCGATCGTCACGCCACAAGTCGCGATTCCTGCCGATCTGACAGAAGTCCTGACGGTTCTGGAATTTGCCTTACCCGATGCTTCAGAAATTAAAGCCGAGGTGGGGCGGTTAATCGCGGCAACCAGTCAATCCTTAAGCGAACAAGTCATAGATGAACTGGTGCGTTCTTGTCAAGGTCTTTCCCTAGAACGAATTCGTCGAGTCCTCACCCGCGCGATCGCATCCAGTGGCGAAATCCAACCGGAAGACGTGGAATTAGTTCTCGAAGAGAAACGCCAATCAATTCGTCAGACACAAATCTTAGAGTTTTATCCAACTGCTGAAAAAATCTCAGATATCGGCGGATTGGATAACCTGAAAGACTGGCTTCTGCGGCGGGGCGGGGCATTTACCGAACGGGCGAGAGCCTACGGATTACCTCATCCACGGGGCTTATTACTCGTGGGAATTCAAGGCACAGGCAAATCCTTAACGGCAAAAGCGATCGCTCATCACTGGCATCTGCCCTTACTCCGTTTAGATGTGGGGCGTCTGTTTGGTGGTTTAGTCGGAGAATCAGAATCCCGTACCAGGCAGATGATTCAATTGGCAGAAGCCCTCGCCCCCTGCATTTTGTGGATTGATGAAATCGATAAAGCCTTTTCCGGACTCGATTCTAAAGGCGATGCCGGGACGACTAGTCGCGTGTTTGGGACATTTATTACCTGGATGGCAGAAAAGCGATCGCCTGTTTTTGTTGTCGCCACTGCCAACAACATCCAAGCACTCCCCCCAGAAATGCTCCGCAAAGGTCGATTCGACGAAATCTTCTTTGTCGGTTTGCCCAGCCAAGAAGAACGTCTCGCGATTTTTGAGTTACATTTATCTCGACTACGACCGCATAACTTAAAAAGTTACGATCTAGAGCGATTAGCTTACGAAACCCCCGACTTTTCGGGAGCAGAAATTGAGCAGACTCTGATTGAAGCCATGCACATCGGCTTTAGCCAGAACCGAGACTTCACCACGGATGATATCTTGGAAGCAGCGAGTCAGATTATCCCCTTGGCTCGGACAGCCCAAGAACAAATCCAGTTTTTACAAGATTGGGCTGCTGCTGGAAAAGCGCGTATGGCGTCTAGAGATAGCCGCTTGAGTAGCCGCATTCAGCGTCAATTTCAATAATTTGTTGTTGGTTGTTTGTTATGTGTTAATACTCAAATACCCAACAACCAACATCTAACATATAACAACGAACAACTCCTATGAGTTTGTCTGGTATAGCTAAATTTTTCATCGGTTTCCTGCTCGGCATTGCCCTCTTACTCGGTGCTGGTGCCGCTACCGCCTTTTACTTCTGGACGAAACTTTCAGCGGAGCCTTCCAAACCGATTTTTGCTGAAGAGCGTGCGAAGGCATCCCCAGTTGCCAAAAAAACGAGTTCTCCAACCGTGCGGTCTCCCAATCAACCTACCCCGGCAAAGGCATCATCCCAGGAATTGCCCCCAGGAGCTTATAAAGCGCGTGTTAGCTGGGCTGAGGGGTTAATTCTCCGCGATGCACCGGGAGCGGATGCCAACCGTACCGGAGGAGTCGCTTTTAATCAGGACGTGTTTGTTCTTAAAGAAAGTGACGATCAAAGATGGCAAAAGATACGTGCGGCAGATGGTGAGCTAGAAGGTTGGATTAAGGCAGGGAACACGCAGCGTGTGAATGAGTAAGTTGAATAATCAGTGCTTTATTCCCTTGCGGTTTGAGACTTGGTTTTAATCATCAATGGCGGGACTAGTCACGGCTATATTTAGAGATGCCCAACAGGATTTATTGTTAAGAAAAGTAGCTAAACTTTAATCTTAGTTGCAAAATTGGCGGTATCTGAAAAGCCAACCAAGAAGGGATGGTAGTTTGTATGAACTGTATTTCACGCTTTTTTTAAACCTTACAGTTCGCAAACAATGTACAACAACAATTCTGATAAAGATTGGCTGGGAGCAGCAGTTACGGCGGCATTAGGCGCAGGGATCGTGACATCTTTCGCCGTGAGTCAAGGTCAAAACCCGTTTATCGCTTTGGCAATTACTGGTTTTTCGGCATTGATTGCTTTGTTATGCGGTTATTTTGGACTAATTTAAACAGCAGTTGACCCATCTTTAACAAATTCACCGCTTAAATCATTCCTGGCTCATCAATTACCTTAATCGGATTTTAAGGATTAAGAATCTCCACAAAAGGTGAGTTGAGGGGATTTCCAAATCAAGATATTCGGAGCCGTTGAAGATGGGAAAAAAAGCTAAAACTCGAACAAAATTTAAGATTTAAGTGTAAAAAGTAGCCCAACTAGCCAAAAAACCAAATTTATGGTAAGACTGGCGGATACTAGCGATCGCGATACATAATCATGGAGACTCTTGCTTATCTTCATCTGGCATTAGCCGAAGAGACACCCCCAGCGGTGAGTCAAGACGAACGACTAGACGGGGGCAAGTTATCAAGCCGCGCCTGGATGTATTTACTCCCTGCTCTTGTTGCACTGGGTGTCTTGGGAATGGCAAGGCAAACATTAGCTTCTTCGATCAAGCAAGGCGCTAAAGATCCAGTGGTAACAGTGATCCAAGAGCGCTTACAAAGGTTGGGATACTTTAATCAGTCTCCAACTGGGGTTTTTGGCTCAGTCACAAGGGAGGCTGTGCTTCAATTTCAGCAAGAAAATGGGCTGAATCCGGATGGTGTTGTGGGAGAAAGAACCATGAGGTTACTATTTAGTCCCTCAGCGCGACAGGTTCAGGTTCAGCGTTATGGCATTCCGGCTATTGGTAATGTTGAAGAAAGCCAGACGTTGAGAACGCCAACACGGTTCAATGGATTGCAAAGAGGCGATCGCGGTATTGAAGTCAGGCGACTACAGGAAAAATTGAGCGATCGCGGTTTTGATCCTGGTTTGCTCGATGGCATCTACGGTACGCAAACCGAAAATGCTGTCAGGCGATTTCAGTTAGAGAATGATTTATTTGCCGATGGTGTGGCGGGTTCAGCGACGTTAACCGCCTTGGGACTAAATACCGATGCTCAGGAGAATCGCTATGTCGTGGTTGTACCGATTAGTAATGACAATACCCTAAGTGAAGTCCGCGCTATCGTCGGTTATGGAAATGCCACATTAGCCCAAGCTAAACGAGGTCGCTATGTTAATGCCGGGGCGTTTGACAACCGCGCCAGTGCAGAAAGCCGTTCTTCTCTATTGCGATCGCGGGGACTTGATGCACGGGTGGCGTACTTACCCTAAATAATCAGCCTTGGAGTCGTCGTAAAGGGTAAGAACTCCAGGGTAGACTAGTAACTTGGCTTTGTGATGCTCCGACACTCATTATGGAAACCCTAGCTTATCTTCATCTGACATTAGCCCACGAAGCATCAGCCGAGGCTGATTACAGCGCTTCGATTTTCACTTGGGATCAAAAACATTTTGTAAAGCTCAACCTTTCAAGCCGTGCCGCCATCCAACTGTTTTGCCTAACTATAGCCTTGTTGCTGTTTGGCATGGCAAATCAGGCATTAGCATTAGTTCAAGAAGGCGATCGCGGGACAGAAGTCACAACTCTTCAGCAGCGTTTACAGGAACTAGGCTACTTTCAAGGAAATATCACGGGCTATTTTGGTTCACTGACGAAGCAGGCAGTAAGCCGCTTCCAGGAAGCAAAGGGACTAACAGCGGATGGTGTGGTTGGTACAAATACTCAAGCTTTGTTACAGGGTCAAGGGAAAGTCAGCAAAGCCTCGGTGAAAGAGTATTCTAGCCCGATTTTGCGAATAGGCGATCGCGGTTCTGATGTCAGTGCTATCCAGGAAAGTTTGGCAGTGGCAGGCTTTTCTGGCGGCAGGAATGGCGTCTTTGATACAGTAACTCAAGAGGCGGTAAAGCGATTCCAACAAGCTAAAGGATTAACAGTTGATGGCATTGTCGGTTCGCAAACGAGAGCCGCATTACCCGCAATTGGTGGCTCAAATCCAACGCCTGTAGCGAAAACTCCGACAAGTCAACCAGACATCAAAGCACTGCAAAAGCGTCTGCAAGCACGGGGCTTTTATGGAGGTTCAATCGATGGTCTTTGGGGACCCCTAACTCAGGCAGCCGTTGAATCTGCCCAGCGTGCCTATGATGTTGGTGCTAATGACTTACCGAATCGAGGCTTTTAACCAAAAAGAAAGAACCGACTTAAAAGTCGGCTTCATAAATTATTAATTTTGTCAAGGGCTAATTAGCAACTTAACTGAGAGCTTCGAGATAATCCCGAACACGGTTGCGGCGCTTGGGTTGGCGTAACTTTTGGAGCGCTTTCGCTTCAATTTGACGCACTCGTTCGCGAGATAGCTCTAAGGCGCGACCAATTTCTGCCAAGGAATAAGGCTGACCATCTCCCAAGCCGAAGCGCATCCGAATCACATCTCGCTCACGGCTAGTTAAATCAGCCAAAAGTTGCTGCAAATCACGCTGAAGGGCTTCGCGCATCAAAATATCTTCAGGAGACGTTTCTGCAGTTTCCAGCAAGTCACCCAGTTCCGTGTCTTTTTCCTTGCCCACTTTGATTTCTAAAGAAACCGAACGAGGCACGCGCAGTAATACTTCCCGCACTTGCTCAGGCGTCATTTCTAACTCGTTGCCAATATCCTCAATCGTTGCCGTGCGACCTTTTTCCTGAGAGATCTTGCGCTGGGCTTTTTTAATTTTGTTGAGTTTTTCTGTAATGTGGACAGGCAGGCGGATCGTCCGGCTTTGAGTAGCAATGGCGCGGGTAATTCCCTGACGAATCCACCAATATGCGTAGGTACTAAAGCGATAACCCTTAGTCGGGTCAAACTTCTCAACCGCCCGTTCTAATCCGAGAGTCCCTTCCTGAATTAGATCTAAAAGTTCCAAGCCGCGATTTTGATACTTTTTCGCTACCGACACCACTAGGCGTAGGTTAGCTTTAATCATGTGTTCTTTTGCGCGGATTCCCTGAGCTTGCATCTGGTCTAGCTCTTGGGTTGAGAGACCAGCAAGTTCAGCCCAGCGGCGTTTTCCGGCTGCCATACTCGGCTTCAAGTCCGCAACTGCAACACCAGCAGCAGTCGCCCAGCGTTCTAAAGAAGGACGATGACCCAACTGAGACGCCAGACGGTCGTGGGCGTCAATTAGCCGGACAAATCGCTCAATCACTTCATCGGCTGGAGTTGCAGACTCATTCCGCAAGTCTAAAAGTCGCATATAGCGCTGTACTTTTTGGGCTTCTGAGACTTCCTCATCTCGCCTCAGTAGACGAACCCGACCAATTTCTTGAAGGTATAACCGCACAAGGTCAGTAGTACGGCGGCTGGCACTTTTGGAGAAATTGGTAGCGTCTGTACCATCGCTCTCCACATCAACCAAATCATCTACCGATGTTTCCACATCTTCGCTTGTACCGTTAAGCTCAAAGCTGTAGGCAGGTGCTTCATTGTCGAATTCTGTGTCGGCATAGAAAGGAGTGGCTTGCATAATGATCTCTTAATTACGACCGGTGACGAGACTTGATGAAGAGTTCGCCACAACTTATTACTTAGAGTTCCCACCCTTGATGACCGAAGAACAACGCTTATGTTTTTTTCTGTGAAGAGATCCCAGTTACTCACTAGTAGCTCTTGACTTGTGCGCTGCTGACTTGTTGCCTCAGTCTCAATGCTACATAAATTTTTAACATTGAAACTAAAATCTATCTTTAGTAAGAGGACATGGCTTCTTATCTAACAGCTATTATAAGCGTTTCCTCTTTAGGGAGAGTGACCTTTATCAAAGGCTGTAATAATCTTCATCACCGAAGAGGCAGTTTCCTGAAGAAATGCCCACATTTACAAGAAAATTTTTCAGATCCTCATTCTGGCTTGGTATCTCGCAGCATTAAGGCTTCAACAGCGGCTTGTGGCGTAATCTCACCGTTGAGCAGGCGATAAACTTGATAGGTAATCGGCACAGAAACACCTTGCCTGTTGGCACGCTCAACCAGTACCGCTGTCGTATTTACCCCTTCGGCAGTCCCTTCTAAATCTGCCAAAATCTCGGCTAAAGCCTTACCCTGAGAGAGTTGATACCCAACCTGATAGTTACGACTGAGGTTACTGTTGCAAGTTGCCAGCAAGTCTCCCAGTCCTGACAAACCATAGAATGTTTGGGCTTTGGCGCCCCAGTCTGTGCCGATGCGGATGATTTCAGCCAAACCACGGGTAAGGAGAGCCGCCTTAGCATTCGTTCCTAACTGTAAGCCATCACAAGTCCCCGCTGCGATCGCCATTACATTCTTCAGTGTCCCGCCCAACTCCACCCCCAGAGGGTCAGGATTGGTATAAACGCGGAAATTTTGGGAAGAAAACGCCTCTTGCACGATTTGCGCGGCTCTTGCCTCACGACAGGCTACTACACTAGCCGCCGGCAGCCCCTGGATAATTTCCTTAGAAAGATTCGGACCTGAAAGCACAACCACCGGATTTGTGGGAAACGCCGCTTGCCAGATTTGCGAAGGAGTGAGGGTTGTCGCGGCGTCTAAGCCTTTTGTTGCGGTTATAAAAATTTTGTCAGAGGAAACTGGCAACGATTGTAACTGTCCGATAATAGAGGCAACTCCCGACATTGAGACAGCCGATAGGACAATATTTGCTGCCCCAAAGACATCCTCTAATCTTTCTGGACTTTTGCGCGACCACAAACAGACTTGATGACCATTTTGAGAAGCCAAGTAGCTGAGGGCAGTCCCCCAGACCCCAGCGCCAATAATCGCGATATTAGTCATTGCACAAGTATCACATCCGTTACTCAGGTTCGAGGATAACGCTTCATCAACTCCCGCACTTGTTCTGCATGATAAGAACTACGAGTCAGGGGAGAAGAAACTACTTGCAAAAACCCTAAAGATTCGCCCCACGACGCCCAAGCCTCAAACTGAGCTGGTGTAATGAAGTCATCAACATTTAAGTGCTTTTGGGTAGGTTGGAGATATTGCCCGATTGTGAGAATATCGCAATTGACCGAGCGCAAATCTGCCATAACGGCTCGAATTTCCGTGTCAGTTTCGCCCAATCCTGCCATTAAACCAGATTTCGTGTAAATCCAGGGGGCTAGCTCGTGAGAGCGTTTGAGGAGTTCAAGCGATCGCTGATAGTTCCCTTGAGGACGCACCCGGCGATACAATCGAGGGATGGTTTCCGTATTGTGGTTGAGTACTTCCGGTCTGGCTTGAAGAATTGCTTCTAAAGCGCCCCAGTTGCCGCACAAGTCAGGAATTAGCACCTCGATGGTTGTTTGGGGTGAAACGGCACGAACAGCGTCTATACAGGCTTTAAACTGGGATGCACCACCATCGGCTAAATCATCGCGGTTTACTGAAGTAATCACCACATGATTTAAACCCAGACGCCGCACTGCTTCTGCTAATCGCGTCGGTTCCGTGGCGTCAAGGGGTTGAGGCTTTTTCTCAAAATCTATATCGCAGTAGGGACAGGCGCGAGTGCAGGCGGGTCCCATAATTAAAAATGTCGCTGTTCCTGCCTGGAAGCATTCCCCAATATTGGGACAAGAGGCTTCTTCGCAGACTGTATTTAGCGACAAATCCCGCAAAATTTCTTTAACATTACCAACGCGCTCCCACTGAGGCGCTTTAACCCGCAACCATTCTGGCTTAACTACCACTTTGCCAAACGCTTTTATTGAAGTTACACAGTGTTAATCCTAACAAGTCGGGAGCGCATTGTTGATGGGACATGATAGCATTGATAAGTTATAGCGAGTAGCTTAACGGGATGTAGCGCAGCTTGGTAGCGCACCTCGTTCGGGACGAGGGGGTCGCAGGTTCAAATCCTGTCATCCCGATTAGGAATTGTACATTCACAAATTAGATGTCGCAATTCGCAAATTAGATGTCGCAATTCGCAAATTAATGGCGCAATTCGCAAATTAGTGTCGTTTATCATTGGCAATTAACTCCTAGCCAATTAGTGTCGCTAAATTGTTAGCCAGTTTATTTGTTGGAAGGCTAAGATTTTACCTTTCAACCTATCCCTAATAAAATAATTATCTTTCACTTTCAACCCTCCCTGTTGCGGGTGGGTTGATGAAACCGCGCCCGCTGAAACCCTTGTCTACAAATGGGAGCGCACCTCTATTACTCTGTATCGTTTAGAGATAAGATTATTTCACTTAGACAATACAGGTAACATTCCCGTCTGGACTAAGGATTCAATAGACGGCAGCATCAGGAGTGGGCAGCTACCAGGGTCAGAAAGCAAAACGGTCTTCCAACCGTCAAACTAACCCAGATTTTTCACCGTACAGAGGCTCCAAAGAGCATAAACGGCGGCGCTGTTAATTTCACTTATTAAATTGTCAAGGTTCAGCAAATTTCCTAGTTCACACAAGTAATGCGGGAGCTGTAGGCACTAAGCGCTAAATCTCGCGCTTTTTCTTGTGGACTGCCTCGAATTGGTTGTTGCCCGACTTCAATGGCAATTCCGGTTTTGGCAGCAAGGCTTTGAATGCATTCAATTAATCTGCCGTAGCTCCAACGGTGAACGCTGACACGATACTGCTTGGCATACTTTTGCTGACCTTCCTTGTAACCCGGAATTTTTTGCTCGGCTCTAGCTTGAACTTCACAGCTAACGATTTCCCGCATATCACCAAGTTTGGGCAGAACAATACTGCCAGCTTGATAAGTTTTAGCGATCGCAACAATCTCAAGAGCTAGCAGTCTGTCTACATACTGCCCTAACTCGGATTCCCCAAATTCGTTGGGTGTACCCCGTTTCTGAGCTTTATGTCGTTCGTGGGAGTGACGTGCTGAGACCTGTCGCTGGCGGTTCAGGAGCTTGTAGTTTTCACCGAGTAGCTGTTTGACACTGCGATAGGTCAGAACTCTGTCCTGTTTAGCATCCACCACGGCTACTGTGGCTGCCTTTTTCAGACCGAGGCTAACACCAATGAGGATTGAGGATTGACCTTGATACAAAGGCTTACTGGGACGCAGGAAGGGCGTATTAATGCGATCGAGTGTTGATTGCTGACGTTTGACAAAAGCTTGCTGTTTATCGTCAAGTTCCTCCTTATCTTTTGTCAAAGTCAAGATTTTGGCAATTTTAGCCGCTTTTTCGCTTATGACCTGTTGAGTTCCCTGTTCCGTCAACAGACGGGTATCCACAGAACAGTAGAGAATTAGACGATGTTTGAGGCGTTCAATTTCTATCTATTTTGCACGCCGCCTAGTAGCAAATTTTTCTGGGTCTTCCTCAAGTTCGCTGACCTGACAGCCATTTTTAAGGAGGTAAGCAAGAGAACAACGTTCGAGAGGGTCTGTAGTATTTTCGTAAGCATCAAATAGAAGATTGAATAGTTTACGAGGTGCTTTATCAGCTTTGCCTTTTTTACTCTTCTTACCCTTTTTATTCTCGGTCGGCTGATTGTAATGGAGGTCAGATGGGGTAGCGATTTGGGTTAGGACTTCGGTA